>JAZUQE010000029.1:0-9179 GCA_045605575.1 Faecousia sp.
AAAACCTTGATCACACATCACCGGTCCGCTTTCCCCTTTGGTCGTCTGGGGAGTCCGGGGACCATACGAAAGGTCCCCGGCGGCTCTTTGGATACTTTCTGGCCGGGCAGAAAGTATCATAACCTTCGTTCTTGTTCCCCCCTGCTGCTCTATCATGGTAGGTAGTATATTTTTTGCAGACAGAACAGGGCAGACAACTGTCCGCCCTGCTGACTATCCGATCCGTTCTATGCCATAAATTTCCCCCAGCTGCAGCGGCCATGTCTCCAGAAGCTGCCCGTTGTGGAAGATCCGCAGCTTATCTCCCACCGCAAAAGTCTCCTCCCCGGAAACCGGCACCGAGATCAAGCTGTCTTCGGCAATATCCTGCCCTTCCAGCGCTTTGACTACAAGCCTTCCTTCATATACCTCGCTCACCAGCACCAATAGCTCGCAGCCCTCCCAATGACTGCTTTCCGACTTCAGCGCGCCTTCATCCTCAACCAGACTATACTGCCCGTCGCTCTTGCTCGCATTCTCCGGAGCTGCGCTGTTTGCAGCAAAGAAGGGCAGCACCTTCGCTCCCAGCACCAACACCAGACATGCACACGCCGCCAGCACGGCCCATTGCCCCCAATTCACGTTCTTTTTTTCTCTTGCCCGGGCCGTTGAGGCGATCCACTTCTCATCCAGTCCGGTCAGCGCGTCATGCAGCTGCTGTGTGTTCATAAAAATCCCTCCTGTTCCAAATGGACCCGCAGTGCCTGCCGGGTGCGGTGTAAGATCACCTTAGCGTTCGCCTCCGTCACACCGCAGTAGCGCGCCACCTCCCGGATGCTGTCCAGAAAATAGTATCGTCCTAAAAAGATCCTGCGGGTCTTTTCCGGCAGGGCTTCCACAAAATCCGCCATAGCCGCAGCCAGCAGCTTGCCTTCCGCCGCCTGCTCTGTGTCCTTCCCGCCGGGCAGACACTCCGATAGCTCGGAAAGCGACACTGCATACTGGCTGCCGCCCCGCTTCAGGCTTTCCCGTTTGCGCAGCAGGTCAATGGAGATCCGCCTGGTCAGCTTACTCAAAAAGGCACAAAGACAGTCCGGCCTATGGGGCGGCATTGCGTTCCAGGCAGCCAGGTAAGTGTCGTTGACGCTTTCCTCGCTGTCCTCCCGGCTTGCCAGAATGTTATAGGCCACCCTGGTCAGATAGCTGCCATATTTTCGCTGGGTCTGATCCAAAGCCGCCTGCTCTCTGGCCCAGTACAGGGCAATGATCTTCCCGTCCTCCATGGCGCACACTCCTCTCTATATTTAAGGTCGCAATAGCCTGTCATTTGGTTACAAATATATCATAAATCGCGCAAAATGTATATCCCCTGCTAATTTTCAAAAAATATATTAGCATTTGTTCCCCAATGTCGAAAAATAGCATTTCCTGCTGCTTTTTTCGTTGAAATATGTTGCATTTTGTGATATGATTAAATAAGTATGCTATCTGGAGGTTCTAAGCATGGGAATCATCGTCATGGGTGCTACCTTCGTGGATATCAAAGGTTTTCCGGAGGATGCTTATATCCCCACCGGCCGGAACGTGGGCCGTGTGGAGTATATTCACGGCGGTGTGGCACGTAATGTGGTAGAGGACATTGCCAACGTAGAGCTGCGTCCCACCTTTCTCGGGATCGTGGACGACACCCCCATGGGTGCGGATGTGGTGAAAAAGCTGCGTAACCATAAGGTCAACACCGACTATGTCCTGACCCGCCCCGACGGTATGGGCACCTGGCTGGCGGTATTTGACAATAACGGCGATGTGGCAGGCTCTATATCCAAGCGCCCGGACATGCTGCCGCTGCTGGATCTTCTGGAAGAAAAAGGCGACGAGATCTTCTGTGGTGCCGATACCCTGGTTCTGGAAGTGGATCTGGACAAGGAACTGGTCAAAAAAGTGCTGGATCTGTGTCATACCCATAGCGTACGCATTGTCGGTCTTGTTTCCAATATGAACATCGCAGTCAAGCGCCGGGATTTTTTACAGCACTTTGACTGCTTTATCTGCAACCAACTGGAAGCTGGCACCCTGTTTCTGGATGATTACAGCGGCATGAGCCCGGAACAGCTGTGCGCCATCCTGACCCAGCGGGTGCCGCAGGCCCGGATCCCAGCCATGGTCGTCACCATGGGCGAGCAGGGCGCGGTTTATGCCGACTGCCGGGGTAATCATGGGATCTGTCCCGCCAGAAAGGTTCTGGTGAAGGATACCACCGGTGCCGGCGATGCTTTCTGTGCCGGTGTCGCCATCGGTTTGACCTACGGTAAGGACTTCCCCCACGCCATCGAAATCGGCTCTATCCTGGCGGCCTCGGTGATCACCTCTTCGGAGAATGTCTGCCCCCGGTTCCAACCGGCCGAACTGGGCCTGGATGTGCATTTGTGCGAAGCTGCTTCAGTCTGATTTCAGTTGTTTGTGCTATACTTTTTTGCAAGGAGGTGAGCCGGTGGCTTATCAGGCCGTTTTCAAACGCTTTGAACTCAAATACATGATCACGCCCCACCAGAAGCAGCGCATTCTGGAAGCCATGGCTCCCTACATGGCGCTGGACAAATACGGGCACACGACCATACGCAATATCTACTTCGACACCCCTACTTACCAGCTGATCCGCCGGTCCATTGAAAAACCGGTCTACAAGGAAAAGCTGCGCATCCGAAGCTACCGCCAGGTCCACGCAGAAAGCCCTGTTTTCGTGGAGTTGAAGAAAAAATACAAAGGCGTTGTGTACAAGCGGCGCCTTTCCATGGCGGAACAGGCTGCAATGGACTGGATCTGCGGCAATTCCGACGCCCCAGCCGGTCAGATCGGCATGGAGATCGAGTATTTCCGCCGCTTTTATCCCGGCCTGCAGCCCTCGGTATTCCTGTCCTATGAGCGGGAAGCTTACTATTGCCGCAGCGGCGGCGACTTCCGGGTCACCTTTGACGATACCATTCTCTGCCGCCGGGGAGATCTTTCTCTGGAGGCTCCGGTCTGGGGCTTGCCCCTGCTTGGTGAAGACCAAGTGTTGATGGAGATCAAGACCGGCGGCGGTGTTCCTTTGTGGATGACCCGCATTTTGTCCCAAGATAATATTTATAAAACATCTTTTTCTAAATACGGCATGGCCTATCAAACCATGATCCTGCCCGAACTGCAAGGAGGCTGCATCCATGTTTGACAATTTCTTCAAAGGTTTATTTGACACTTCTGCCACCGCGGTGATCTCTGTAGGTGATTTTCTGCTGTGTATCGGCGCGTCTCTGGTCATCGGCATCCTCATCGCCGCCTGCTACATGTACCGCAGCCGCTACACCAAGAGCTTTGTGATGACACTGGCTCTGCTGCCTGCTGTTGTTTGTGTAGTCATTCTCATGGTCAACGGCAATCTGGGTGCAGGCGTAGCCGTTGCCGGTGCCTTCAGTCTGGTCCGCTTCCGCTCTGTTCCCGGTACCGCCCGGGAGATCGGCATGCTGTTCCTGGCCATGGGCGCAGGTCTGATCGCAGGCATGGGCTATCTGGGCTTCAGCTTCCTGTTTGCCCTGGTGCTGGGCCTGATCAGCATGCTCTATAGCCACCTGGATCTGGGTGCCAGCCGCAACAGTGCCAAGTATAAGTGCATCAAGATCACGATCCCCGAGGACCTGGACTACACAGGTGTTTTCGACGATCTGTTCAAAAAGTATACCACCCGCTTTGAACTGGTGCAGGTCAAGAGCACCAATCTTGGGAGTATGTTCCGCCTGACCTACGATGTGACCTTAAAGGATCCGAAAAAGGAAAAGGAACTGATCGACCTGCTGCGCTGCCGCAACGGCAACCTGGAGATCCTGGTATCCAAGCAGGATTCCCAGGCTGTGGAGCTGTAAGAGATGAAATACGCAGCTATTTTTCTCACCATCGCCCTGCTGCTTACGGGCTGCTCCCAAACGCCCGGTACCAGCACCGCCCCCTCCCAGAACACATCCGTCTCCACCGAGCCCTCTCAGTCCACTGCAACCCAGCCGATCCTCCCGGATACCGATGCGCTCTTCTCCGACCGGGATTTTGACACCTCCGTATCCGGCGGCACCGAGATCATCCTGGATGGCAGCACTATCCGCTGCACCGGCAGCGGCGTTACCGTCAGTGGAAATACGGCTACCATTACGGAAGAGGGTACCTATATCCTCACCGGCCAGCTGCAAAACGGCAGCATCCGCATCGACACTGACAAGCAGAGTAAGGTTCAGCTGGTGCTCCGGGATGCCGCCATTCATTGCAGCACCTCCGCCCCCATCTGTGTGCTGCAGGCCGATAAGGTTTTCTTGACCCTGGAAGGCAGCAATGAGCTGTCCAACGGCGGCAGCTTTGAAAGCAGCGAAGAGGGTGTAGATGCGGTCCTGTTCTCCCAGGACGATCTGACCATCAACGGCAGCGGCAGTATGACTATCCGATCCCCCGGAGGACACGGTATCGTTGCCAAAGATGAATTGACCATCACCGGCGGTGATTTTTCCATCACAGCAGCCAAGCATGGTATCGATGCCAGCGACAGCCTATGTATCGCTTCCGGCAGCTTTCTGATCCAGTCCGGCAAGGACGCCCTCCGCTCCGACAGCAATGAGGAAGGCATGGGCTTCGTCTATATCCGGAGCGGTGAATTTGAGTTGGATGCCACCGGTGACGGTATCAGCGCCTCTAACACCTTGCAGATCGACGGCGGCGTGTATCATCTGACGACCGGTGGCGGAAGCGAAAACGGCGAGGTTCACACCGAGGACCTGTTTGGTCCAGGAGGTATGGGTGGCGGACGGCCCGGTATGGGTCGCCCCGGCGATATGCCTTCATCCTCTACAACCACGAGTACCGACAGCAGTACCAGCAGCAAAGCCTTGAAAGCCGGCAGCAATATGCTGCTGCTGGGCGGAAGCTTTACCATCAACAGTTCCGATGACGCCCTTCACGGCAATAGCGATGTGACCATCGCCAACGGAACCTTGACCATTGCCACCGGCGATGACGCCATTCACGCAGACGCTACTCTCACGATCTCCGGCGGTATCGTGCATATTACGGAAAGCTATGAGGGCATGGAAGCCCAGTCCATTCGCATCCTTGGCGGCGAAACTACCCTAAAAGCCAGTGACGACGGTCTGAACGCCGCCGGTGGCAACGACCAAAGCGGCTTTGGCGGCCGCCCCGGAGATCATTTCGCCGCAGCATCCGACAGTGCCATTGAGATCACCGGCGGCAGCCTCTTCGTAGATGCTGACGGCGACGGCATCGACTCCAACGGTAGTCTGACCGTTACCGGCGGCTATACCGTAGTCGAGGGCCCCACAAACGGCGGCAACGGACCGCTGGATTACGGCGGCAGCGCCACTATCTCCGGCGGCACACTGATCGTCACCGGTTCTGTGCAGATGGCCCAGGCCATCCATCCTAATGGCCAGGGTGCATTGAACCTAAGCGTCGGCAACCAAAACGCGCATACTGTGGTCACTATCGCTGACGGCGACGGCAATACTGTGCTGACCTTCACCCCAGGCAAGGCCTTTGCCTGCGTCATCGTCAGCACCCCCCAGCTGGTCAGCGGCCAAACCTACCACGTGACTGTCGGCTCTGTCGCCGGCGATGTAACCGCCGATTGATCCCCCAAAGAAACAAAGGACGTGCTGCCCAAAGCAGCACGTCCGAATTTTTTCATCCAATCAAAATGGCTTCCGCCAACTGATTATCGATGTTATAGCGACCATCCTTGATAGATACGGTGCAGCCGCCTCTGCGGCGGGAGATCACAGTGATCGGTTCTCCGCTGTAACAGCCTAAGGAGAACAAAAAGGAATTCAATTCTTCATCGTCCGTCTCAACGGCCTTGATGATATACTCCCTGCCCTCTTGGGCATCTGTCAAATTCATAAATATGCCTTCTTTCCTCGCATGCAGTTAGCTGCCTCTAATTCACGTTCAGTTTACCACTGCTAACCGTATTTGTCAAGTCCCATGACCATTCTCCCTTTGACATTTGGCTCTAAGTTTGCTACCATAGTAGCAGTTTGTTAAGGAAGTGGATAGGATGCCGAATGTGAAAGAAATTGCGGATTTTTCCGCCCCCGAGCTGGACGTGTATGCCCGGCTGACGGAAGCACAGCTGCTAAACCGCTTTGAACCGGAAAAAGGCCTGTTCATTGCCGAAAGTCCCAAGGTCATTCACCGGGCCCTGGATGCGGGCTACCAGCCTGTATCCATGCTGATGGAGCGGCGGCATATCGAGACGCAGGCCGCTGATGTGATCGCCCGTTGCGGAGAGATTCCCATTTACACTGCCGAGTCGGATATTCTGACCCAGCTGACCGGCTTTCAGCTGACCCGAGGCGTGCTGTGCGCCATGCGCCGCCCGCCCCTGCCTCCCGTGGAGGAGGTACTTCGCGATGCCAAGCGGATCGTGATCCTGGAAAATGTGATGAATCCCACTAACGTGGGCGCGATCTTCCGTTCTGCCGCCGCCCTGGGTATGGATGCGGTGCTGCTGAGCCCCGGGTGCAGCGATCCTCTCTATCGCCGCAGCGCTCGGGTGAGCATGGGCACAGTGTTCCAAATTCCATGGACATACCTGGAAAGCTGGCCCGACGGCGGCATGGAGCAGCTGCACCGGCTGGGCTTCCAAACTGCCGCCCTTGCCCTTCGGGATGACAGCGTCTCCATCGACGATCCCATTCTTGCCAAGGAAGCAAAGCTGGCATTGCTTTTGGGCAGCGAGGGAGACGGACTGACTGACCATACCATTGCCAGCTGTGATTATACGGTCAAGATCCCCATGTACCATGGTGTGGATTCTCTGAATGTAGCCGCTGCCAGTGCTGTGGCATTCTGGCAATTAAGAGAGCACCGCTCATAACCACCTTTTTGCTTTGGCCGATCGTCTGCCCAAAGCATCCAAAAGTAGTTTTCAGAGGTTACCCGGAAAGAAGGATTGACATGACTTTGGAATACGGCCGCCCTGCGGACGCCGCCGCCCGCCTTCCCAAGGAACAGCGGGTCTATGATTTTCTGGACAGCTTAGGCCTGTCCTACCAGCGCATCGACCATGAGGCTGCAATGACCATGGAGGCCTGCGCCGCCATCGATGCGGTGCTGGATGCCACCATCTGCAAAAATCTGCTTCTATGCAACCGCCAGGCGACCCAGTTTTACCTGCTGCTGATGCCCGGCAACAAGGTATTTAAGACAAAGGAGCTTTCTGCACAGATCGGCTCTTCCCGCTTAAGCTTTGCCAGCGGCGAGGCAATGGAACAGCTTCTGGACATCACCCCCGGCTCTTTGAGCGTGCTTGGCCTAATGAATGATCATGAACGCAAAGTAAGTCTGCTGATCGATTCGGAGGTGCTTAACGGAGAATACTTCGGCTGCCACCCCTGCATCAACACCTCCAGCCTACGGCTTCGCACCGCGGACTTGACTGAGAAAATCATCCCCGCCATGGGCCATCCGCCCAGAATCGTCACGCTGTAAAGGAGAATACATATGGATCACGCTATGTTAGCCGCAGAACTGTTTATAAGCGGCTATAATTGCGCCCAGGCTATGCTGGTCGCCTATACGGATGTCACTGGACTGGATAAGGATTTTTCCGCGAAGCTTGCCTCCTCCTTCGGTGGCGGTATGGGACGGATGCGGGAGGTCTGCGGCGCTGTCAGCGGCATGCTGATGGTGGCTGGTCTGCTATATGGCTACGAGACCCCCGGTGACGATGTCAGCAAAAAAGCCCATTACACCCTGGTGCAGGATCTGTCCGGCAAATTCCGGAAAGAGGCAGGCTCCATCGTCTGCCGGGAGATCCTAAAAAATCCCCCCTCCGATCCCAACCCTACACCCAGAACCGCGGAATTCTACCGCCAGCGGCCTTGCACCCGCATGCTCATTCTGGCCGCCCAGGTGCTGGATGCCTACATTGCTGAGCATCCTCATGTCATTACACAGACATGACGTGTCCATTTTAAATGGCACTGCTAAATATCACCCCATTTCAAGTTCCAGGAATAATCGCATGCCGACCTTCACACCGTCAATGAACGCCTGACGTTCGTGGGACGCGCATAACTGGCCCGTAACTTCGAATAACGTATCGCTTTCCTGTATGGACAAACGATGCAAAGCATCATGGAGCTCCTTGAACTGACATCGGATCACGGCATTATCGATTGGATTACTGACGCTATAATAGTAGTACAGCATTTCAAGGATCGAATGTGCGTCATCATAACCATAGCAGGGTGTCTGCTCAGCTAGGAGGGACTTTAGTTTTTCAATGCAAGATATCATTGGTATGCCTCTTTTTCGTCATTGTAGCACATATTTGTGTCATGTTAATTATGACACAAATATGTGCCATTGTCAACACTTTTTTCTGTTCTCTGCTATAATAAAATAAGGTGATGAAGCTATGCAGACCCATGAAATTCTAAAGAAATTACGAGAAAACCGGGAGCTTACACAGCAAAATATTGCTGATCTGCTGAATGTCGGCAGGACCATGTACCGCAGATATGAGACAGGCGAAACAGAACTTCCCATTCGCCACTTGAAGGTATTATGCAGCTTTTATGGCGTTTCTGCTGATTATCTTCTTGGTTTATCCAAAGAATCGAACACCTTGCAATAAATTCAATACCAGAGTGCCTGATCCTTTTCCGACGCACCCGCAGGGCTTATACTCCCGGACGGTTCCTACGATAGAATGGGAAAACGACAGGACAGGAAAAGCGTGTTGCATTTGCAACAAGCTTTTCCTGTCTTTCAAAAAAACATACTACCTACGATTATAGAGCAACATGAGTAAAAAACGAAAGTGATGATACTTTCTGGCCGGACAGAAAGTATCCAAAGAGCCGCCGGGGACCTTCCGTATGGTCCCCGGACTCTCCAGACGGGCAAAGGGGAAAGCGGATCGGGGATATGTGATTCAGACTTTTCGCCGCTTTCCCCTTTGTAATCCCCTGTGATAGAGCTCTGTGAAGATAAGCGCAAAACACACTTCTTTGACACGCTGGAAGGTGCTGTCTCAAAATGATTTGAAAGAATCATATGAGGTAGCACCTTTTTCTTTTGTTTTGCAACAACGAAGTTGTGGAAAAAGTATCTCAAAATTCGAAAAACAGCGCACTAAATCTGAGGGGCATTTCTGCCTCTCA
>JAZUQE010000030.1:0-4410 GCA_045605575.1 Faecousia sp.
GGGGACCATACGGATGGTCCCCGGCGGCTCTTTGGATACTTTCTCGCCGGCTAGAAAGTATCCTATTCCCAGTTGCATCTTTTGGGACAAAAAGCCGTATCCGTTTCCACACACAAAATCGTGTTATACCCGTAAGTGTGGTAGAAAGAACAAGGGAGGGTCAAGACCCTCCCCTACGGGATGAGGAGCGAGAAGGGGAAAGAGATTGCGAAGCCTGTGTGCGCACTGGCTCGCAATGACAGGATTTTTGACAGTCTGTGGCACGCATGCAATGCGTATCCTACGGGGTGTGATGGAATGGAAGGAATTGATAGCGGATGAAATCTGTGCTACAATATGAACAATGACACAAAGAGTACATATTGCTTTGCTAATTTATAGGCGAAAGGGGTGAAGGCGTTGGATTATCATATTTTGGTTGCGGAGGATGAAGAAAAGCTTCGGTCACTGCTGCGCGATTATTTTGCAAGCAAGGGTGACAGGGTGACGGAGGCAGCGGACGGGATACAGGCATTGGAGATGGCCCGGAACGGTAGCTTCGATGCGGTGATGCTGGACATTATGATGCCGGGACTGGATGGATTTTCTGTATGTCGGGCGCTACGGCGGGGAAGCGAAGTTCCGATCCTGTTTTTAACTGCGCTGTCCGACGAGGAGGATAAGCTTTTCGGCTATGAGCTGGGGGCAGATGACTATATGACCAAACCTTTTTCTCTGAGTGTACTATACGCTAAGATCACGGCTCTGATCAAGCGGCGCAGAGGAAATATGATGAACTGCGATGTTTTGAAGGCGGGAGATCTGTCGATCCGACTGTCCTCCCGGCAGGTATTCGCGGGAGGTTCAGAAATTAAGTTGACCCCGAAGGAGTACGCGCTGCTGGAATGCTTGATGAAGCACAAAAATCTGGTCCTCAGCCGGGAGCAGCTGTTGGTGAAGTGCTGGGGCTATGATTACGAAGGCGAAGCCCGGGCGGTGGATACCCACATCAAGCGGCTACGGGAAAAGCTGGGAGCCTGCGCCGGATGCATCAAAACCGTAGTCAAGGCTGGTTACAGACTGGAGGGGAATGAGCATGAAAGGTAAGAAGATAGGCTCGTTTGCTGCAATTGCCTGGCTGGTCAGTGTTGCCATGGTGCTGGTCTGGGGCGTCAGTATGGTATGTGCGACCTGGGTGCAGGCGGATAGCTATTACTGGCTGCTTCGCAGGACACAGCCAAAGGACAGAGAAGAAATGATCAGCTGGTGTGTATCGGAAATCACTGCACGGTATGCGCAGGATGGGGAAGGAAGTCGGGAGGAAGCCCACTGGAGTAAGGACCATGCGGTAGCCTTCATGACGACCTGTGCCAATATGACGGACTATTTCATCCTAGCGGACGTCCATATGCAAAGTATGACGGGAATGCTGATCGTCGACAGCGAGGGCGAGCAAGTGGTGCAGAACCGGGATATTCTGTACTGCAATTATGTTTCGGAAGAGACCTGGCACAAGGGCAGCAGTCAGCCGGACGGAAACGCGTGGATCGACCTGGAAAAAGAACCGAAGCTAAAAGCTGCATTGACGCAGATAGAGGATCAGTACGGTTTGTTTGGCTTTGACCGGCTTCGCGTTATGGGTTACTTTGAAGGGGATGAGCTGATCCCGCTGAAAGTGGAGCACGGTATGTATGTGGGGAGCGGATTTCAGGGCGTAAAGGAATTCGTTACTTTGTATGAAGTCAAAGATCGGACGGGAAGAGACCTGGTCACCGTATATACTGAGCACAATGAGATCAGAATGTTTACAGAGGACGCTCCGGTGCGTTATCATGGAAAGCGCTACAACAATGCTGTGGAGCTGCTGAAGGCAGTTGGAAAGGCGGAGGATCAGGAAAGTCTGGTGGAGCTCATTGAATTCAAAAGCATGAAATTGCAGGCGCCGGACGAGTATGGAAAGGAAGAAACTTTCACGGTTTTACTGGCGATCGTGCATTTTCCCCTGCTGGCGGCAATGGAAAAACTGGTGCCGGTCTATATTGGGACGTTTGTTATGGCAGCTGCACTGGTGCTGGCGGTGCTGCTCATTCTTCATAAGAATCTTTTTCATCCGTTGACAGTGCTGGATAGGGGGTTCTTTGAGTTGGTCCGCTCCCGGCCCAGCTGGGCGGAGCCGGAATGGCTGGCTATGCAGATGGAAGAAATGGACGGGAAGATCAAAGAGCGCAACAATCAGCTGCGGAAACAGGATAATGAGATATCCCGGTTGAATCAATCCATAGAATATGCCGCAATGGCGGAGGAAAACAGAAAGCAGCTGGTGTCCGGCGTTGCCCATGAGCTGAAAACGCCACTGGCGATCATCAGTGGCTATACGGAAGGTTTGCAGGAGCATATTGCTGAGGAAAAAAGGGAAGAATATCTGGACATTATTCTTTCGGAGACCAGACGCATGGACGGTCTGGTGATGGAAATGCTGGAGCTTTCCAGGCTGGAGGCAGGAAAAATCACGCTGGCCAGAGACGAATTTGATCTGTCCGCTATGGTCCGGGATGTATGCGAAAAGCTTAGCAGAGAAGCAGAACAAAAGGGGCTTCGGGTGGAGCTGGAGCTGCGGCTCGATGCGCCCGTATACGCAGACGAGGGACGGATGGAACAGATCGTCCGCAATCTGGTTGCCAATGCGGTACGCTATACCCCGGAGGGGGGCCGCATTCGGGTTTATACGGAGCGCCTGCTGGGAAATGTGGAGTTTCGTATTTATAACGATGCCAAGCACTTTACGGAGGATGAACGGAAGAAGGTCTGGGAGGTGTTCTACCGCACAGACAATGCAAGGCACGGCAAAGGTACGGGTCTTGGACTGGCGATCACCAAAAATCTGGTTCAGCTGCATGGCGGCAGCTGCGGTGTGAGCAATGTGCCGGGAGGCGTGGAGTTTAGCTTCCGGATCCCACAGAAATACTGAAAGACAGGGCCGGCTGCGAAATGACGCAGCCGGCCCTTAACATGCGGATGCGGTTGATATGTGCGAATGGGGAAGTAGGGGAGATGGGACACCAAGGATGTCACGCCCCGCAGACTGTAGGAATATTTTTCTGATGCCGCAGCGACGGTGAAGCACGAAGAAATGCTCTAAAATATCCGGCAAAATAGCAGAAAAAATCCTCAAAAATTTGTTGACTTTTTCGGGAAAATGTATATAATATATGTCTGTATGGATACAAATAAATGCATGGAGAATATGGAACCCGACCCTCTTGCTGACTTACGAGGCCGTAAAGTCGTGGTAGGTGCGAAGCAGCTGAAGAAAGCGCTGGCCACCGGACAGGCCAATCAGGTATTTTTGGCGGAGAATGCGGATCCTGCTCTCACTCAGCCAATTGAGGCGCTGTGCCTCGAACATAGTGTACGATGTGCCTGGGTTCCCAATATGGTGGATCTGGGCCATGCCTGCGGCATTGACGTGGGCGCGGCGGCTGCGGCCGTCGTCGGTTGATTCGGTTCTATCAGGAGATCCTGTAGAATATATACCCGCCAAAACGGCGAGAATCAAAGAAAGGAGAACTTAGATGCCTACTTTTAACCAGCTCGTTAGAAATGGCCGTCAGCAGGTCACCTACAAGTCCACCGCTCCCGCTCTGCAGAGAGGTCTGAACACCCTGGAGAATAAGGCTACCAGCCTGCCCTCCCCCCAGAAGCGCGGTGTCTGCACTGCTGTTCGTACCACCAGCCCCAAGAAGCCTAACTCCGCACTGCGTAAGATCGCCCGTGTGCGTCTGACCAACGGTATGGAAGTTTCCGCTTATATCCCTGGTGTTGGCCACAACCTGCAGGAGCACTCTGTGGTACTGATCCGCGGCGGTCGTGTTAAGGACCTTCCCGGTGTGCGTTACCACATCATCCGCGGCACTCTGGATACCCAGGGCGTGCAGGGCCGGATGCAGTCCCGCTCCAAGTACGGTGCAAAGCGTCCCAAGGCCGGCAAGAAGTAATCTTTCCGTCCGAACCCAAATTTGAATTGACTCCAAGCCCGTTCGCAAGGCTTTGCCTTGCCATGAAGGTTTTTGATATAGATGCTAAAACCTCTGGCCAGGCACAACGAAAGTTTCACTTTCGAGTACCGATGAAATCATTATTATATGAAGGAGGGAAGCAAAGTGCCCAGAAGAGGTAATGTTCCCAAGAGAGAGGTCCTGCCGGATCCTCAGTATAATTCCGTTCTGGTTACCAAGCTCGTTAACAGCATCATGCTCGACGGCAAGAAGGGTGTCGCCCAGAAGGTCGTCTATGGTGCCTTTGAAATCGTCGAGAACAAGACCGGCAAGAACGGCCTGGAAGTCTTCCAGCAGGCTATGGAAAACATCATGCCCGCAGTGGAGCTGAAGGCTCGCCGTGTCGGTGGTGCCACCTACCAGGTGCCCATCGAAG
>JAZUQE010000031.1:0-10378 GCA_045605575.1 Faecousia sp.
TTCGACCTGGACAGCGACGACATGGCCTACTACTTCGGATAATGCCAAACACCCCCGAACCGACCCGGTTCGGGGGTGTTCAAATTTCAGTTTTTTGGTGTGTTTTACACACCGACAAACCGTAGGGACGCCCATTGGGCGTCCGGCAATTTTGTTAAAATTGCATTGCCGCAAGGCGATAATCGTTTCATTTCCTGCGAAAATTCCAACAATTGCGGTACAATTGTTGGACGGACGGCCAATGGCCGTCCCTACGAATGGTCTGCACGATCAATACCAATTTGAGACTTTTTCGTTGACTTACCCTTCTTCAACCACGATCTCCTGGAGCTTCAAGCCGGGGTTGCGGCGCACTGTGAAGTCGATGGCCCAGAAGCTGGAAAATACCAGCAGACTACGGCCGCGGTAATCCTCCAGCAGCTCGGCATCTGAGCCCAGATTCAGATCGCTCAGATCACCGGGATAACTGTCGATGAGCCGGATCTCCTCATAAGGCAATCCCTCCATACGCAGATCCACGCCGTACTCGTTTTTCATGCGGTACTGGAACACGTCAAACTGCAGCGTACCGACCACACCCACGATCACCTCTTCCATACCGGAATTGGGCACTTTGAAGATCTGGATAGCACCCTCCTGGGCGATCTGCTCCGTTCCCTTCACAAACTGCTTGCGCTTCATGGAATCCTTGGCGCTGACCCGACTGAAATGCTCCGGCGCAAAGGTAGGAATACCGGAGTAGCGGAACTTTTTGCCCGGCACGGTGATGGTATCGCCGATGGAGAAGATACCCGGATCAAACACACCGATCACGTCACCGGCGTAGGCCTCCTCCACGATCTCACGCTCAGCGGCCATCAGCTGCTGGGGCTGAGAAAGGCGCATTTTACGGCCGCCCTGAACGTGATAATACTCCGCATCCCGCTGGAACTTACCGGAGCAGATGCGCATGAAGGCCAGCCGGTCCCGGTGGGCCTTGTTCATGTTGGCCTGGATCTTAAACACAAAAGCGGAAAAATCCGGATCGAAGGTATCGATCTGGCCGCAGTCGGCAACCCGGGACAGAGGCGGCGGTGTCAGCTTTAAAAAGGCTTCCAGGAAGGGCTCAATGCCAAAATTGGTCAACGCAGAGCCAAAGAACACCGGGCTCAGCTGACCGTTGCGGACAGCCTCCATGTCCATCTCCCGGCCGGCAGACAGCAGCTCCACATCGTCGATCAGCTGCTGATGCTTTGCCTCCGAATCCAAAAGCTCCGCCACACGGCTGTCATACAGATCTACGGACTCCTTTCCGGCCTTACTCTTGCCGGATACACCGGAAAAGAAGATCAGTTCTTCCTTCTCCCGGTCATACACGCCCTGAAAATCCTTACCGCAGCCGATGGGCCAGTTCATAGCGTAGGTCTCGATGCCCAGCTCTCGCTCCACTTCGTCCAGCAGATCAAAGGGATCCTTTGTCTCCCGGTCCATCTTATTGACAAAGGTAAAGATCGGGATATGCCGCATGGCACAGACCTTGAAGAGCTTTCGGGTCTGGGGCTCCACGCCCTTAGCACCGTCGATCACCATGACGGCAGAGTCTGCGGCCATTAAAGTACGGTAAGTGTCCTCCGAAAAGTCCTGGTGACCCGGCGTGTCCAGAATGTTGATGCAGAAGCCGCCATACTGAAACTGCATAACGGAAGAAGTAACGGAAATGCCACGCTGCTTTTCGATCTCCATCCAGTCGGATGTCGCGGCGCGGGAATTCTTTTTGCCCTTAACAACACCTGCCTGGGCAATGGCACCGCCATAAAGCAGGAATTTCTCAGTCAGGGTGGTTTTACCGGCGTCGGGGTGGGAGATGATGGCAAAGGTCCGGCGGCGGCTGATCTCTTCTCGTAAGGTTGACATTTAAGTTTCCTCCATCAAGTGCTTGCCTAAGGGCAAAGCACGGAAAAGTCTCAAAATTTGATTCAAACTAATTCAGTTTACCACATTTTTCTTTTCTTTACAAGTCCCATTGCGGACTATTTTGTGCCCGATATTTTCACAAAAAGGAATTGCCTTTTACGGCAAAAAGTGCTACACTGACGGCGAATGGTAAACACTGTCTTTTTTGGTGCCGCCGGGAGGCTGCGGCATAACAACAAGAAGGAGTGAAGCTATATGTATACCCCATTTACATCCAAGCATTTTACCACTTATGTTGACCCCGTCAGCGGCATTAAAATGGCGATCCTTTCCACCCGCATAGCCAGAGTCCAGCAAGGCATATATTTTGTCAATCCCTGCACCTCCAAGGATGGCCGCTATATGTGGTTCTCCTGCAAATTCCATCCGGCAGGAGGGTGCCTGGCTGTGATCGACTTCCTCCATGATGAGATCCACAGCTTTATGGACACCTCCGGAACCTCCGGCCATCTGGTAGAGCCGGAAACCGGCAATCTCTATTTTTCCTGTGCCCAGGGCATTTTCT
Organism: Faecousia sp.; assembly: GCA_045605575.1. GTDB lineage: Bacteria > Bacillota > Clostridia > Oscillospirales > Oscillospiraceae > Faecousia. The sequence goes on from JAZUQE010000031.1 coordinate 2,459, forward strand.
ACCGCACGCCGCATCCCGATGACAAACCTGTTCTGGTAGCCCGGCTGCCCGAGATCTGCCGCGAGCTGGGCTGCAGCGGCGGCACCAGCCATCTGACCTTCACACCGGACCGTAAGGAGCTGGTGGTGGACTATCAGACCTCCCAGGGCAACTACTTAGGCTCTATCAATGTGATCACCGGCGAATTTACCCAGTGGTATCACACCGAGCCGGGCCGCTGGTATAATCATGCCCAGTGCTGTCCTACCGACGGCAACCTGATGATGTGTGCCCACGAGATGTGGAACGGTCTGACTCTGCGCAACGAAGCCGTGTATGAAAACGGCATCTACCCCCGCATCCAGTTCATTACAAGGGATGGCACCCGGCGGATCATCCGCCTGGCCGGCAACGAGGGCGGCCACGAATTCTGGGCGCCCGACGGCAAGAGCGTATACTATGTCAACAACGATTTTGAGAAAAAAGGCTATGGTGTGGTAGCCAGAGGCCCCATCGACGGCAGTGAGCCCGAGATCATCTGCAAAATCACGATCCCCGGCAGCTGCAACCATGTATGGCACACGCAATGCACCCGGGATGAAAAATATTTTCTGGTGGACGGCTCCGTTCCTTCCATGGGTCTGCCTGTATGGCGCGGCTGCTCCTCTTCGGTGCATTTCTTTAACAAGGAGACCCAGAAGCTGATCCGCATCGTCACCAACCCCGTGGTTGAGGACTGGACCCCCGAGTATTCCTGCCCCTACCACATTGATCCCCATCCCAGATTCGAAATGAATGACACATGGGGAACCTTCACGACCACTGTGTTGGGTCGGGTGGATTTTGCTGTTGTCGATGTTGCCCAGCTGATAGAAGCTACCAAATAAGGAGGAGCTACTATGTATACACCGTTTACTTCCAAACATTTCACCCAGTATATCGATCCCATCAGCCGGCAAAAGATCGCCATTTTATCCACCCGTATCGCGCCGGTGCAGCAGGGTATGTATTTTGTCAATTCCGGTGCTTCCGATGACCGGCGCTACCTGTGGTTCATGTGCGCTTTTCCTCCGGCTTCTCCCCATTCCATGGCCGTCATTGATTTTCTGACCGATGAGATCCATCATTTCCCGGATACTACCGGTGTTTCCGGCTGCCTGGTAGACGGTCCGACCGGCAATCTCTACTTTGGCTGCGGTCAAGGTATCTACATGCGCAATACAAATCCTGCAGATCCCCCTGTTCTCATTGCGCGGCCGCCGGAGCAGATCCGCAAGCTGGGTGCAGGCTGTGGCTGCAGCCATCTCACCTTCACACCGGACCGGAAAGAACTGATCGTAGACTTCCAGACCTCTCAGGGCAGTGTCCTTGGCTCGGTTGATGTGGCCACCGGTGAATTCACCCAGTGGTATCACACCGAGAAGGGTACCATCTATAACCACGCCCAGTGCTGCCCCACAGACGGCAACACCATGATGTGCGCCCATGAGCTGTGGAACAGCCTGACAAACCGCAACGACCCTGTCTTTGTGGACGGTATCTACCCTAGGTTGCAGATCGTTCGCCGGGATGGCAGCCGTACGATGCTGAAACCCTATGGCAACGGTGCCACCCACGAATGGTGGGCGCCCAACGGCAAGAGCGTTTACTACATCAATAACAACGTCCAGGATTCCGGTGTCGGTGTAGTGGCCCAGGATAAGCTGGATGGCAGCGATCCCGTGGTCATCTGCCAGTGCAGTACCCCCGGTGCATTCAATAACCTTTGGCACGCTTTCTGCAGCAAGGACGAAAACTACTTCGTCATGGATGCCGCCTATCCCTGCATGGGAAAGGATATCTGGCGCGGTGCGGAATCCATGCTCTACTTCCATAACCATCTGACCGGCAAGACCATAAAATTTCTGACAAAGAACCCTGTAGTGGAAGGCTGGACGCCCGAATTCTCCTGCCCCTACCACATTGATCCCCACCCCAGATTCATCATGGATGATAAGCTGATCTCCTTCACCACCACCGTCATGGGTCGGGTGGACTTAGCCATTGCCTGCGTGGAAGACTTGGTTGAAGCGACCCGGTAAAATCAAAGGCGCGCTGCAGACCCCGCAGTGCGCCTTTTCCCATGTGCAACAACCTTTCATTGGTATTTGTCGAGGAGTCCATTCTGTAGGGGAGGGTCTTGACCCTCCCTAATGTAACAAAATTCATCTATGTCATTAAAGATGTGAATGACCGATTTGTTGCACAAAAACAGGACGTTTCGAGCCGTAACCAAGGGAGGGTCAAGACCCTCCCCTACAGTTCGCGGAAATGAAACACACCGACAAACTGGAATTTGAGAGTATACAAAACCGCGCGCTGCGTTCCCGTAGCGCGCGGCTTGTTTCAGATCGTTCTTGTCCACTCTGTGATCAACAGACCGGGGATCAGCCAGATCAGCTCATACAGCAGCATATTCACCGGCGTTAGCAGCTCTCCCACGCCCAGCACGGCCAGGATCGCCATGATTGCCATTCCCAGAATACCGCCCATCAAATGGATCACAGTGCCCAATACGGATGCCGTACGCACTGCACGGGCACCCGCTACCGCACTGGCATAGGGCAGTAAGCCATCCGCAGTGGAAAGCATCAGTCCCACAGCCTCCTCACTGGCTTTTTCCTCTGCCAGCTGCGCCCGAACGGCCCGGTCCGGGAACCCGATCCTACGGGTATTCACCCCAAACCGGCTTCGGATAAAGTCCTCTGTCAAGGTGAAATCCCCGGTCGTCAGCACGCTCTGCAGGCTGCGGTAGCCGCAAAGCATATGCAGCGCCGCGGCGCTGGCCCGATCCTTTGCATATGTTACAGCAAACACACCGCACAGCTCCCCGTCAATGGCTGCGTACACCGCATTGTTGACACTGATCCCATCGGGGATCTCCACTCCCATTTCCTTCAAAAACGGCAGGCTTCCCACCAGCACAGGCTCAGTACATACCTCCGCGCCAATGCCGCCATTGCCGTAGGCACGCATATTATGGGGAGTATAATGACGGCCATTGCGGCTGCTCAGCAAATGCTCAAACAGCGGTGCCAGTCCACCTCCGTTGGCTCCAATGACCGCTGCGCAGTAGGCCACCACCTGGTCCGGATCCCGGTCGCCATAGAATTTCACACCGTTAAGCTTGCAGGTGCCTGCAGGGAACAGGTCGCTGTGATCCAGCGGAAATACCAGCCTTTTGCTAAGCCCCCGCACGCCTTGCCAGCCGCACAGCACAGCACCGACCCGATGCAACCGCTTTTCCAGCAGACACATGGGGCGGCTCAAGGTCACAAAGGATGTCACCGGAACGGCCGCCAGCAGCGAGACTGCCATCACTTGAATACCAAACTCCACGCTTGCATGCAGAATACCCGCTGCCACGCCAATACCAATGCTTATCAGCAGCGCCACGACTGCATACACACAGATCACCTTTTCCGGGCCGGAGGGTGTCTGGTAATTGTCCATAAAATCTTCTACCCGGCCTTCCGCCCGAAGCACGCCGGTCGTACCGTCGTAATAATCCGGCTCCGGCACCAGAGCGTTCAAGCGGACAGCTTTGCGCAGGGTATCCATCTGCTTCATTTCCGTCGTCCGGCGGTGGTAAGCACTCCACAGCGACATAGTCATCTGCAGGCTGAATGCCGCGCAGCAGGGCACCCGGAGCTGCTGCAGGCAGAAAATACCGTCAGCGCAGCAAGCCAGGAAGGTAAACACCAGCAACGAATTGAGACTGAACCGGCCCCGGAAAATATCTGCCACGCCTTCCATCAGCTGGTAACTGCCCAAGGCGGCGGAGATCAGCATGGCCAGGAACTGTCCGAATACCATGAGCTTCATCCGGTTTTCGCCCACCATGTCCAGCGCATACAGCGCCGTAGCGCAGGTGGACAGGATCACCACCACCAAACTGAAAAACAAGGCAGTCTGCAGCTTGCCGCAGCCGATCTCGCCCAGCTCATAATACCGCTTCTCCGGACCTGCCACCAGCTTTCGCTTCAGCTCCTGCAGACGGGAGCGGGGATGGATCAGTATCTGCCTGGGCGGTACGTAGTCGGCAATGGGCTGTTCATATTCCGGTTCCCAATCTTCGGAGTAAGGCTCAATTTTGGGGCCTTGCTGCCTAGGCTGCCAAACTCTGGGTTCTTCCGGCCCTACCACCGGGGCTTCCTCTTTTGCTTCTTTTGTAATATTGGGCAGGCGAATGGTCTGTGCCATATTCACCTCTGCCTTCTCCCGGACAGGCAGCTCCAGACGGATCGTCTCCTCTGTAACTTTCTCCTCTGATTCCGGGTTCTCCGGCATCACAGCAGTCTCTGCATCCGGTTGATAGATCCTCACTTCCTCGGTCTGCTCCTGCGTCAGAAGTTCTTCAGCCATTTCTTCCGAAGGACCCTCCTCAGGCACACCATCGGTACCGGAGAATTCCTTCATGATGTCTTCCAAATCAAATTCCGGCAGATTTTCTTTCTCGTTCATAGCTGCCTCCTATTAGTTGATCCGCTGGCGAACTGCCTCATACAGCAAAATAGATGCTGCCGCAGAGGCATTCAGCGAAGAGATCTGTCCTTTCATGGGAATATTGACCGTCACATCGCAGCTCTGGCGAACCAGCCGGCTCATGCCGTCACCCTCCGAGCCGATGACAATGGCAGCAGGACCCTTCAGATCAGCCTGATACATGGGAATGGAGCCCTCGGCAGCCGTACCAAAGATCCAGACGCCCTTCTTCTTCAATTCCTCGATGGCAGCTGTGATGTTGGTCACCCGTGCTACCTTCATATACTCCACCGCGCCGGCGGAGGCTTTTGCCACGACCGCCGTCAAGCCTACGCTGCGCCGCTTGGGAATGATCACGCCATGGGCACCGGCACATTCCGCTGACCGCAGGATCGCGCCCAGATTGTGAGGGTCTGACAGTTCATCGCAGATCACGATCAGCGGTGCTTCTCCCCGGTTTTCCGCCTCAGCCAGAATATCCTCTAAGCTGGCATATTCCCGGGCTGCCACCTGGGCAATGATACCCTGGTGGGAGTGGCTCTGGCTCATCATATCCAGCTTACGCCGGTCTACCGGCACCACCACCGCGCCGGCTTCCTTCGCCTGAGCAGCCAACCGCTGCAATCCCCGGTCCGTCTCACCGGATGCGATGAACACTTTATCTATAGTGCGTCCGCTCCGAAGAGCCTCCGTCACCGCATTACGCCCTTCAATTTGATCTTCCCGCATTTCCGTTTCCGGTTCTGCCGCAGGCCGTCTGCGCTCCTCCCGGTAGGGACGTTTCTCGTTTCTCATATCTTTTCACTCCATCAGTTCAGCATCCCGCCGCACAGCGGGCATACTACCGGATAATACGATCCCATTATAACAAATATTTTTCGTTCCTACAACTGCTATTTTTCCCATCCATGGCTTTTCATGCCGGAAATTCACAGAAAATTAACGGCAAATCCATCTTTCTTTCATTGCAGCAGGAAGAAAAATATGGTATGATGGGCAAAATGCAATGTATGCTTCAAGGAGGCACCCTCATGGATCATAATCCAAACCATCCGAAAAAGGATAACAGCCCCGGCGATAAACCGCCGAAGAACAATCTCTGGCTTACACTGATCGTAACCGTAGCCATCGTGCTGGTCATCAGCGTGCTGTTTAACCTGATCTCCGGCAGCCAGTATACCCTTGTCACCTATTCCGACTTTCTGCAAAACTGGGAAAAGGGTCAGCTTTCCGAAGTCCAGTTCCAGGGGGACCGGCTCGTCTATCTGACCAAAGAAGAAGCCGCTAAGCCCACCGCTTCTCAAAAGGCCTGCTATACCGGCCTTCCCGCCGGCGGCGATACCCTTGCCATGGCCGCCGAGCTGGAAGCGGACGGTGTGACCGTCAGCAGACTGATCGTAGAGGACAATTCCTGGATCGTGATGATCCTGTCCTACGTGATCATGTTTGCCGCCATTTTTCTGATGATGCGCTTTTTGACCAAACGCATGGGCGGCGACGGAATGATGGGCGGCTTTGGTAAATCCAAAGCAAAGGTCTATATGGAAAAACAGACCGGCGTGACCTTTAAGGATGTAGCCGGTCAGGACGAAGCCAAAGAGTCCTTGCAGGAGATCATCGATTTTCTGCACAACCCCCAGAAATACACTGAGATCGGTGCCAAACTGCCCAAGGGTGCTCTGCTGGTAGGTTCTCCCGGCACCGGCAAGACGCTGCTTGCCAAGGCCGTAGCCGGCGAGGCAGATGTGCCGTTCTTCTCCATCTCCGGTTCTGATTTTGTGGAGATGTTTGTTGGCATGGGTGCCAGTCGGGTGCGGGACCTGTTCCAGCAGGCAGCTAAAGTGGCTCCCTGTATCATCTTTATTGACGAGATCGATGCCGTAGGCCGCTCCCGGGATAACCGTTACGGTGGAAACTCCGAGCAGGAGCAAACACTGAATCAGCTGCTTTCTGAGATCGACGGCTTTGATTCTACCAAGGGCATCGTGTGCTTAGCTGCTACCAACCGTCCGGAGATCCTGGACAAAGCTCTGCTTCGTCCGGGCCGTTTTGACCGCCGGATCATTGTGGACCGACCCAACCTCCAGGGTCGACTGGATACCTTGAAGGTGCACACCCGCAAGATCAAGCTTGCCGAGGACGTAGACCTGCAGAAGATCGCCCAGGCTACCGCCGGTGCGGTAGGCGCGGATCTGGCGAATCTTGTCAATGAAGCCGCGCTGCGGGCCGTACGAAACGGGCGTAAAGCCGTCAATCAAGAAGATCTGCTACTGTCCTTTGAAACGGTGATCGCCGGTACCGAAAAGAAGAATACCGTGCTGACTGATACGGAAAAGCGGCTGGTAGCTTATCATGAGGTGGGCCACGCCCTGGTCTCCGCCCTGAACAAGCATGATACGCCCGTCAGCAAGATCACCATCGTGCCCCATACTTCCGGCGCTCTGGGTTATACCATGTATCTGCCGGAGGAAGAGAAGTTCCTTTCCACCAAGGAAGAACTGCTGGTAGAGCTGAAATCTCTGCTGGGCGGCCGGGCTGCGGAAGAGGTCGTGTTCCGCGCCAAAACGACCGGCGCTTCCAATGACATTCAGCGGGCCACCAGCCTTGCCCGAAATATGGTAGCGCTGTACGGTATGAGCGACGCGATGGGCCTGATGGCACCGGCCACGGTAGCCAGTCAGTATCTGGATGGCCAGCCCTATCTGGACTGCTCCCAGGAAACCTCCGCGCTGGTAGACCGGGAGGCCAAACAGCTGCTGCAAAGCTGCTATGACGACGCTGTGCGCTTGCTGACAGAACACAGAGCCCTGCTGGACGAAGTGGCTCTGTACCTGCTTGCCAAGGAGACCATCACCGGCGACGAGCTGATGGCTTATGTCCGCGCGGCAGAGCAGGAAACTGCTCAATTGCCTGCCTCCGAAACCGAAGAGGCCTGATCCCCTCGCCCCCTGCTCCCCAGGGGGCGAGATTTTTATGTTCTCAGTATGCCAAATTGATATTTATCGAGGAGTCTCACCGTGGATGCCGTTGGGGCGGAGGAAAATGTATGCCCCAACGGTAAAAATCCCTCACAAAATGGCCGGAGGGGATTCCAAAGGGGAAAACGGCAATCATTTTGGATTCAGTAGATCCGTTCCGTTTTCCCCTTTGGCCGTCTGGGGAGTCCGGGGACCATACGGAAGGAAGTCGGATCGTAGCCATGTCGTTCTGTGTGCCAAGGAGTTGGGTGGGGGTGTTGTCTTCCTAAGACCGCTTGGCCTCCGACTTAAAGTCTGAACCACATATCCCCGACCCGCTTTCCCCTTTGGCCGTCTGGAGAGTCCGGGGACCATACGGAAGGTCCCCGGCGGCTCTTTGGATACTTTCTGTCCCGCCAAAGTCGGATCGTAGCCATGTCGTTCTGTGGGCCAAGGAGTT
>JAZUQE010000032.1:0-2739 GCA_045605575.1 Faecousia sp.
AACCTTCCTCGATGGTCAGGTCGAAGTGTTCCATGACCACGACCTTGGAACCGGGATATTGCTTCTTGATGTCTTTCATGACGATAGCCATAAGCAATTACCTCTCTCTTTTATAGATTCAAAAAATGACTAGTTATAATAAAAGATAGCGGAAAACTCCGCTATCTGCATTTCCTTGGTTCGTATAATTGTTTTTTGCTAAAACCAAACAGATGAAGCGGGATCTCCCTCGGGGGTTTCCTTATAATCCACCATGCGGGGGCAAAAGCCCCCGCATGGTGCAGTTGTTTTTACAACAATGTTGTGCCGTTAAATCTTAAATCAGGCAGCGTCGTCCAGGATCTTCTGGCAATCCTTGGCCCACTGAGCCACCAGAGCGGCGGTCTTGTCGTGGGTGGCGTAGTTCTCAGGATTCTGAGACAGGTCAACCAGACCGTGCATCAGGACGTTCAGGTACATATCCTGCCAGTAGGGAGTGGTGGGACGGGCGTGAGCATCCTCAACGAACTTGTAGATGTTCAGCAGGTTGGGGTCAGCGGAAGTGGTAGCAGCGAAAGCGGGATCGTTCTCCACGGACTCGGTGAAGGCCATGTAGCCGGAGGTCTCATTCCAGCCAGCAACGTTCTCGGGCTTTGCCAGATACTCAAAGTAAGCAGCGGCAACTTCCTTCTGCTTGTCGGTAGCGCTGTTCATGATCATCATGTTGGAACCACCGGTAACCACGGAGAAGCCAGCCTTACCGGCGGGCTGCTTGGCGACGACGACCTCGAAGTCGTTGCCGGGCTCAGCATCGCGGTGCTTCAGACCGGTCTTGTACATGGTGATGGAGCCGATGTACATACCCAGCTTGCCTTCAGCCCAGATGGGATAGAAACCGTCACCGATGTCGCCGGGGGCGAAATCAGTATAGCCGGAGTAGGAAGAACCATCCAGCATCATCTCAACAGCCAGGTCCAGGATGGGGGTAGCAGAGGCTTCGTCGAAGACGACCTTGGTGCCGTCGGCGTTATCGATGTTGCCGCCGTTGGAGTACACAGCAGACTCCCAGGGCCATGCATCTTCATCCCAGTACTGAGCGTGGCCATAGTAGCCGTCACCCAGAGCGGAGATATCCTTAGCGATCTGGTGCATGTCTTCCCAGGTCCAGTCTTCCAGCTCCTCGACGCTGTGGCCAGCCTGCTCCAGCAGGGTCTTGTTCACAGTGGCGACGATGTAGGAACGGCCGGCGGGGACGGCAACCAGCTTGCCCTGCTGGGTGCAGGACACCAGCAGACCATCCAGATAGTCATCGACGGTTTCCTTCTTCAGCAGAGTGCTCAGGTCAGCAGCCAGGGGATAGAAACGGGCGGTAGCCTGCTCCTCAACCTGGGAGATGACGGGCAGCTGGCCGGATGCAGCACCGGCAGCCAGCTTCTCAGACAGCTCGCCGTAAGAGCCCTGGCCATAGTACTCGATGGCGACGGAAGTACCGGTCTCCTTCTCATACTCGGCAGCGAACTCAGCGGCCTTCTCCTGCCAATACTGAGCGCGGTAGTTATCCTGAGACCAAACGCCCCAGAAGTCGATGTAGACGTCCTTGTCGGTCTGACCGGAAGCGCCCACGTTGTCCTGAACCTCGGGTGCCTTCTCGCCGCAAGCGACCAGAGACAGAGCCATGACCAGAGCCAGGATCATTGCCAAAACTTTCTTCATCTTGTTTTCCTCCTTAACCTCATTGTAAGTTTCACTGTGCGGAATGATTACACAGCGTTAGGATGGGTTAATTATAGCGGTTGCCCAAATTTTCGTCAATCTTTTTCGCAAACATCGGCTTATTTTCGGTTGATACCACAAAAAGGCGGGAAATGTTTGTGGCAATATCCACAAAACGAGGTGGTGTCTCCCCCATTTCCGCAGCACATCCCCCATTCTTTCATATTCCCCCGCTCCTCCGCAGCGGCGTGGAATTGCAGTCACGTTTCTCAGCGCATAGCGTGGATTTTGCGGCAACTGCGGCACACAGCGCCGCAAAAGCTGTGGAAGATGCCACATTTTGAGAAAAACAGCTTGACGGGGGTCGGAATTCTATATATAATGGCGCTGTATGCGGAACCGGGCGTATCGGGCCGCATTTGGGCAAAATCACATAAATGGAAATTTATTTTTTGTGGAGGAGTAATTATGCGCTATTACAACAAATTTCAGTGGAGCCTGAAGCCCTATCGTCTGGCTTCTCACAAGATCTGGAGCGTCACTCCCGCCGAGCGTGACGAGTACCTGAAGCTGGACTGGAACGAGGCGACCATTCAGCCCTCTCCCTGCGTCAGCAAGCGGATCCACAAGCTGATCGAGACTGAGAACTTCTACAACCTGTATCCCGACATGATCAACCCCGAGCTCAACGGCCTGCTGAGCAAGTTCGTCGGCCTGCCCGAGGACTACATTCGCTACTTCTGCGGCTCTGACGTTGTCCATGAGTGCATCGTCCGCAGCTACATCGCCCCCGGCGACTCCGTGCTGATCCTGGGCCCCTCCTACGATAACTTCCGTCTGACCGCTGAGAGCGCCGGCGGCAAGATCTACTTCTCCGAGGTCAGCGAGGACTTCGAGTTCATCGCCGAGAAGTTTGAGGCCGACATCGACGCCATCCGCCCCTCCTTCATTTACATCTGCTCCGCCAACAACGCCACGGGCCACCTGCATCCCATTGAGTACATTGAGTACCTGCTCAACAAGTATCCCGAGAGCATGTTCCTGCTG
>JAZUQE010000033.1:0-11161 GCA_045605575.1 Faecousia sp.
GGAAGGACGAGATGCTTTATGATTAAGGTTGATATTTCTAACGTTTGGGGTGACCTCTCTTTGCCCGACCTGCTGGCCGCAGAGAAAGAGGTTTTTGATGCCCATATGACCCTGTCCGAGGGTAACGGCAAGGGTAACGATTATTTGGGCTGGTATCAGCTGCCCGTGAACGAAGAAACCGATGAAATCCGCCGCATTCGCGCCGCTGCAAAGCAAATTCGCTCTGATTCCGATGTGTTTATTGTCATTGGCATCGGCGGCTCCTACTTAGGCCCCCGCGCTGCCATTGAACTGCTGCAGGGCTGCAACCATAACATTGGTAAGGGCAAGGGCAACCCTCAGATCTATTTTGCCGGCAACGGCCTCAGCACCCGGGCCTGGAACGAGCTGCAGCGGCTGCTGGAGGGCAAGGATTTCTCTATTGCCATCATCTCCAAGTCCGGCACGACCACTGAGCCTGCCATCGCAACCCGCGCCCTGCGCTGGATGCTGGAGCGTAAGTACGGCACCGACGGTGCTAAGAAGCGCATCTACGCTATCACAGACCCTGTAAAGGGCGCACTGCGGCAGATGGCTGAGGAAGAGGGCTGGGAGACCTTTGTGATCCCTGCCAATGTTGGCGGCCGCTATAGCGTTCTGACCGCCGTGGGCCTGCTGCCTCTGGCTGTAGCGGGTATGGACATCCGTGCGATCATGGCCGGTGCCTGCGAGGCTAAGAAGGCCTATGACCTGCGGTCCTTTGAAAACCCTGTATGGCTGTATGCCGGTGTGCGGAATCTGCTGTACCGCCGGGGCAAGAAGATCGAGCTGCTGGAGAGCTTTGAACCCGGTTTCAAAATGATGGGCGGCTGGTGGCAGCAGCTGTTCGGCGAGAGCGAGGGCAAGGATGGAAAGGGTATCTTCCCGGTTACCGCTGAGTTCACCGCCGACCTGCACTCCCTGGGCCAGATGATCCAGCAGGGCGAGCGGAACATCTTTGAGACCATGGTTCGCTTCGACGCGCCTGAGAAGAAGATGGTGATCGGCGGCGATGCCAAGAATCTGGATGGCCTGAACTATCTGGAAGGCAAGACCCTGGACTTTGTGGACGAAAAGGCTTTCCTGGGTACCCTGGCTGCTCATGTGGATGGAGGCGTGCCGGTCATCACTATGGATATGGGCGAGCTGAATGATGCCAAGCTGGGCGAAATGTTCTATTTCTTTGAGCTGGCCTGCGGCGTATCCGCTTACATGCTGGATGTGAATCCGTTCAACCAGCCCGGCGTAGAATTCTACAAGCGCAATATGTTCCAGCTTCTGGGCAAGCCCGGTTACGAGAAATAAGAAAAAATAAAATAATAGTTGCAAAATATCCGTATAGCTGTTAAAATAAACAAAACCCCAAGCAATACAGCAAAGGAGGACATTCCAATGATTCATGTTATTATGGGACTGAAGGGTTCCGGCAAGACCAAGAAGCTGATCGACTCCTGCAACGCTGCTGCAGCTACCGCTGCCGGTGTAGTCGTTTGCATCGAGTATGGCAACAAGCTTACTTATGATGTAAAGTCCAGCGACCGCCTGGACAACTCCAAGGAGTACGGCATCAGCAACAGCTGCATGCTGAAGGGCTTCCTGAGCGGCCTGCACGCCGGCAATTACGATATTACCCATGTGTACATCGACAATCTCTACAAGACCATCGGTGCCGACCGTGAAGCCGGCGAAGAGTTCATGCTCTGGTGCGCTGAGTTCGCCAAGGCCAACAACATGGAGATCACCCTCACCGTGTCTGATGATGTAGAGCAGGCTTCCGAAGAAGTCAAGAAGTTCCTGTAATGGTATCTACAAAAGCACGCTGCGCTGCAGCGTGCTTTTTTATGTGAGTGCTGTAAATTGGTATGTATCGCACAGCGCAATCGTAGGGATTTCCGAAGGAAATAACGCGATTATCGCCTTGCAGCGATGCAATTTTTACAAAATAGCCGGACGCCAGTGGGCGTGCCTACGGGATCGGATGGGGGCAGAGGGGATTCCAAAGGGGAAAACGGCGGCTCTTTGGATACTTTCTCGCCGGCCAGAAAGTATCATACCCCCATGCAGCCCCTTTTGGGGCGAAAAGCCGATTCCGTTTCCGCACAAAAAACATCACGTTGTACCCATAGATGTGGAGACGGAAAGAACAAGGGAGGGTTAAGAACTTCCCCTACAAATTACGGAAATGAAACAGCCTGAGATACTGGAGTTTACAGATCCTACGGTTCGGCGGATATATATGGTTTTTCTTGACGGCGCAGAAAAAAGGTTGTATGATGAAAAGGATTCAAATTTCGTTTGTGCAATGTACATACTTTTTTCAAAAATCTCCCTTAGGATAAAGGAAGAAACTGTAAGGAGGCGTCAAGATGGACACCTATGAACATATGATCCCCGGTCAGCAGGAGCCGCAGCAGTCTGCGGAGCAGATGCAGACGGGTTGCCTGCCGGAAGAAGCTGCCGCAGAGCAGCCTGTGGAACAGATCGAGCAACTCCAAGCGGCGCAGCAGGCAGAACAGCCCTTGGAAGAAACCGTTCCGGCACAGGCAGAACCGATCCCGCAGCAGGCGGCACCCGATCAGGAGGAGGAACCGGTCCGGTACAAACAGTCCCCCTATGCCAATTCGCCCTATGTGCAGCAGCCTGTGTACCGTCCGGAGCCTGTAAAGCGACAGAAAAAAACCGGATCCGGCAAGAGCAAGGCTTGGAAAGTCGTGCTGAGCGCAGTGCTGTCGCTGGTGATCCTGGCAGGCGCTTGTACACTGACTGCGGTTTTGGTGGGCAATCATTGGGAAAACCGGGTCAGTGATATGCAGGATGCCTATGACCAAAAGCTGGATGAGCTGGAAAACAAGGTAGGAAAAGGCAGTACAGTGGTGATCTCCGGAGAAGCGCCCCAAGGCAGCGGATATACGCCTGCCCAGGTCTATGCCATGAGCGTAGATGGCGTGGTGATCATCAATTCCAAGATCACCTATACGGAGTACGGAAAGACCAGCACCGGCGTGGCTACCGGTTCCGGATTTGTGATCAGTGAGGACGGTTATGTGGTTACCAACTATCATGTGGTAGATGGAGCTACATCCATCACCGTGGGAATGAATGACGGTGCAGAGTATCCCGCAGAGCTGATCGGCTTCGATAACACCAATGATGTGGCACTGCTGAAGCTTTCCGCTGCCGGCCTGCATGCTTTGCCCATCGGCAACAGCGATGAGCTGATCGTGGGAGATCGGGTCGCGGCGATCGGTAATCCTCTGGGAGAACTGACATCCACGCTGACGGTGGGCTATATCAGCGCCAAGGAGCGGGATGTGAACACCGATGGCTTCGCCATCAATATGCTGCAGACCGATGCGGCCATCAATTCCGGTAACTCCGGCGGCCCGTTGCTGAATATGCGGGGCCAGGTCATTGGCATCACCACAGCCAAATATTCCGGTACCTCTTCTTCCGGTGCCACCATTGAGGGCGTGGGCTTTGCGATCCCTATCAATGATGTGATGGATCTGTTGTCCGACCTAATGACCTACGGCTATGTCAATAGCGGCTACCTGGGTGTCAGTGTCAGCGACATGGATCCGGCGACAGCTGCTTATATTGGAATTCCCAGAGGCGCCCGGGTGGAGGAGGTCGTAGCCGGTTATGCTGCCCAGCGGGCGGGCGTTCAGGTCAAGGATATTATCACTGCACTGGGGGATTATGAGGTCCAGACGGTCAACGACCTGACCAGGACCCTGCGCAAGTTCGCTCCCGGCGATGTTACGACGCTCACCGTCTACCGTGGTGGCAAGAAAATGGTGCTGAAGATCACTCTGGATGAGAAACCAAAGGAAGGAACGGAGCAGACACCCCAGGAGAATATCGACCCGCCTACGGACGAGGAGTGGGACTCCTGGTATGACTACCTAAAGCCCTTCTTCGATGACAGCATGGGCCAAACCTATGATGAGTGGTTCGAGCAGTTCAAGGATCACTTTGGAAAATAAGTAAAAATAGTAAACAGGGGAAGCCCACTGCGGTGCGGCTTCCCCTGTTATTTGGATATAAAAGAGCGGCAAAGCTTAGCCGTGGTAAAATTTTCCTGTAATTTTTTATGGGAAAGTTGTGTGTTTGGCACAAAATATTAAAAATTACCCAAAAATGACAGATTTTGACTTACCATTTTTTACAAATTACAGAATTGACAAACCAGCCGTACAACTGTATAATGACCCCATTGACAGGGGGTGCGGTAATGGAACTGACAAAAAGCGAAATGGAGATCATGGACGTTTTATGGGCAGCTGAAGAACCGCTGTCCCGTGCGGATCTGCTGATTCGATCGGAGGAAAAGTCCTGGAAGGACAGTTCTGTGCACATCCTGCTCAATGGCATGCTGCATAAGGGTCTGATCCGGGAGGCTGGCTTTGTAAAGCGCAGTAAGACCTACGGCAGGACCTTTGCTCCCACCATGAGCAGGGAAGAATACTTTGCTACCACGGTGTACTCCCACCGCCATAAGCCTCGGATCGTGGAGCTGATCCGTGCGCTTTTAAGCCGTGAGGATATCACTGCGGAAGAAATAGCCAGCATCAAAGCCTTAGTTGCAGAAAAATAAAAATACAGCGCGCTGCAGTCTGCAGCGCGCTGATCGTTTTTATGAAAATTGAAACACTGGTCTATAGGCCGAAGGCATCCCGGATCTGTGCAGCTGCGGCTTCCGGGGTAAGATGCGTGTTGTCGATCTTTATATAGTGTTCAAAGGGCAGCTCCCCAGGCAGGCTTACCAGACGATAATGGCTGTCCTCTGCCAGCAGACGGTGTTTGGAGGCTTCCACATCCCGTTTGGAAGCTTTGTGGAGCAGACGGTTTTCCGTTCCGTTGCGCTGCAGCCGAACAGCCTGGTCGGCAACCAGTTCGGCACAGTAGAATTCCGCGCCGTAGGGCTCGAATATGCTGCGTACCCAGGCGATATAATCCCAGTCCTCCTGCATATCAAAGGCCCACATATAGGTAAAGATCATGCCATAGGCATCTGTCTTGGCAAACTGCTCAAACATCACCCGCCGCAGCTCTTTGATCGCCTCCCCGTTCCAGCTGCCGAACACCTCCAGAACCGGCTCAATGAGCAGATGATTGTGAAACAGTCTTAGACCGGTAAGCTTCATCAGCGCCTGTCCTACGGTCATTTTGCCGACGGCGCCGCTTCCGATTAAAAACAGCAATTTCATATGTTCTGCCTCCTTTTTTCTTCACTATAGCATAAAGATCCGAATTTGCAATGACTTTTGTTTTCGTTGACAGCAGGCCGAGGGTAGGGTACAATCAAGGGAGAAGAGCTTTTTGGGAAACTATATCTGTGTTTTCCGTATTCCTGACCGCGGTCAATACGATCTTTGCGCATTTTGGCACAGAGCTGACCGCGGTGTAACATTTTGATGAGAGGGGCGTTTTTTATGCGCGAACAACTGAAAAAGACGCCATGTTGTTTGGGGTTGCTGGCCCATGTGGACGCGGGGAAGACCACCCTTTCCGAAGCGCTTTTGTACATATCCGGCATGCGGCGTACACTGGGCAGGGTGGACCACCGGGATGCCTTCTGGATACCCATAGTCTGGAGCGTGCCAGAGGTATTACGATCTTTTCCAAGCAGGCATTGTTTTCTACGTCGGATATGGATGTCACATTGGTGGACACGCCGGGACACGGGGATTTTTCTGCGGAGGCGGAGCGAACGCTTCCGGTGCTGGACTGCGCGGTGCTGGTCATTAGCGGCACCGATGGCGTGCAGGCTCACACAGCTACCCTCTGGCGGCTGCTGAAACGCTACCGGGTGCCGGTGATCCTGTTTATCAACAAAATGGACTTACCCGGCACGGACCGGGAAGCGCTGATGCGACAGCTGAAGCAAACGCTGTCCGACCGGTGTGTGGATTTCAGCACAGATCCGGACCAAATTGCCGAGAACGCTGCTTTGTGTGATGAAGCGCTGCTAGAGACCTATCTGGAAACCGGTACGGTGACGGATGCCAATATCCGGGGGCTGGTAACGGCCAGAAAGATCTTTCCCTGTTGCTTTGGCTCGGCCTTGAAGCTGGAGGGGGTGGACGGCCTGCTGCAGGTCATAAATGACTATGCGCCCCGACCTGCCTACGACGAGATGTTCGGGGCCAAGGTCTACAAGATCTCCCGGGATTCTCAAGGCAACCGATTGACCTGGCTGAAGATCACCGGTGGCAAACTGGCTGTCCGGTCAGTGTTGCAATATGCGAATATGAAGGGCGAACCGCTGGAAGAAAAGGCGGTACAGCTGCGCCTGTACTCCGGCGATAAATTCACAGCAGTGGAGACGGCATTGCCAGGCAGCATCTGCGCCGTCACCGGCTTATCGGCCACCTATGCCGGCCAGGGTCTGGGCTGTGAGGCTGCCGCGAGCGCACCGATTCTCGAGCCGGTGATGACCTACCGGGTGGGCTTGCCCAGCGGCTGCGATCCCCAGACCGCCCTGCCCAAGCTGCGTCAGCTGGAAGAGGAGGATCCTCAGCTGCACATCCTCTGGGACCCGGGTTTGCGCCAGATCCATGTGCAGATCATGGGCAAGATTCAGCTGGAGGTTTTGCGGAGTCTGATCGCCCAGCGCTTTCAGTTGGATGTGACCCTGGACAGCGGCCGGGTCTATTATAAGGAGACCATTGAAAATACGGTGGAGGGTGTCGGTCACTATGAGCCCCTGCGCCATTATGCCGAGACCCATCTGCTTTTGGAGCCTCTGCCCCGAGGCAGCGGTCTGGTATTTGCCACAGCCTGCCCAACAGATGTACTGGAAGCCCACTACCAGAATCTGATCTTGACCCATCTGGAAGAAAAAATGCATCTGGGTGTGCTGACCGGTGCGCCCATCACGGATATGAAGATCACCCTGCTTACCGGGCGTGCCCATGTAAAGCACACGGAGGGGGGCGATTTCCGGCAGGCTACCTATCGGGCGGTACGCCAGGGCCTGATGAAAGCCAGATCGGTGCTGTTGGAACCCTGGTATGACTTCCAGCTGACAGTCCCTACGGAGCAGATCGGCCGGGCTATCACAGACATCCGGGCCATGAGCGGTGAATTCGATGCCCCGGAGGCGGTAGGAGCCAATTCTATGCTCAGAGGAATCGTGCCTGCCTCCGAGCTGGGGGATTATGCGGACCGGGTGGCAGCTTATACCCAGGGACAAGGTCAGCTGCAGATCACTTTGCATGGCTACAAGCCCTGCCACAATACCCAGGCTGTCATCGAAAGCACCCATTATGACCCTCTTTCCGACAAGGAAAATTCGCCGGACTCTATTTTCTGTGCCCACGGCGCGGGCTTTCATGTGCCCTGGCACAAGGTGCCGGAGTATATGCACCTGGAAAGCAGCTTAAAGACCAAAACACCGACCCTGCTGACCCGGAATCTGCAGGAGGATAAAGCATTGGAGGCCATTCTGGAAAAGCAGTTCGGTGCTGTCCAGACCCAGCTGTACCGCCCGCCGGAGAACCGGCCTGCCACGGAAAAACTGACCATCCGCCCCCCAAAGCAGCAGTATGTGATCGTGGATGGCTATAACATCATCTTCGCCTGGGAGGCGTTGGCGGAAACGGCCCGCAATGACCTGGACGCCGCCCGGCGGCAGTTGTGCGACGCTTTGTCCAGCTTCGCGGGCTACCGCAAATGCCGCCTGGTGCTGGTGTTTGACGGCTACAAGGCCAAGGGAAATCCTGGCTCCAAGGAGCAGTTTCACAATATTCAGGTGGTCTACACCGCCGAGGGAGAAACAGCCGATGCCTATATAGAAGCCCTGGCTGCCCAGATCGGCAGCAATTACAACGTACGGGTGGCTACTTCCGATGCGCTGGTGCAGCTGAGCAGTCTGCGCAGCGGCGTGCTGCGGATGTCAGCCAGAGAGCTGAAAGAGGAAGTGGAAGCAGCCAGGAAGGAAATGACAAAATATTATTGATTTTTCCGAATATTTCTTTCCTTTTTCCCATTTTTTGTGTACAATGGGAGCATCTGTACGAAGGAGGTCTGTCAATGAGCAATCCATACCGAGAACCCACCGATCCCAAGGTCCAGGAAAGGCTGGCAAGGCTGGAAAAGCGTGATCATAAGGTCGAGCATGTTTTCCGCCGGATCCTGCACACTCTGGAGCGGATCGTCGCCGCTATTACCTTGATCGCCCTGCTGGCGGCCCTGGTGCTGGAGGTCTACAACTGTGTCACAGACTGGGAATATTTTTCCGATATCAGCAATGTGCTGCATAATATCCTGACCATCGTGGTGGGTCTGGAGTTTGTCCGAATGCTGATCGACACCACACCGGCCAACATTCTGGAGGTTTTGACAGTGGCAATCACACGGCATGTCATCCTCAGCCATGATGACCCCTGGAGCAATCTGGCATGTATTGCCTGTATCGCAGGCTTATTTGCCATCCGCCGCTTCCTGGTCCGCCGCAGCGAACTGAAGGAAGAAATGGTGGAGATGGAATAAGCGCACTTTCAGGAAAGAGAGAAAAGAGCTATGTTGGAACCTAACGAGCAGCCCCAGCTGCAGGCAGAAACGCCGGACACAGCGTCTTACACGGAAGACGGCCGGAACGTGACTGCCCAACCGGAACCGGAGCGCGCCCCGGAGCTGCACGACTCTCATGCGCCGGCAGCACCGGCGGTAAACCCACAACCGATGCAGACGCATATCCCCAATATCCAGCCGCTTGCCCAGCCATCCTATTTTGACGGACGCACCATCCAGTTGATTGGCTGGCGTCTGCTTGGCATTCTGCTGAGTGCCATTACCCTCGGGATCGCTGCGCCCTGGGCGGAATGTATGATCCTGCGCTGGCAGGCAAAGCATACTGTAGTGGAGGGCCAGCGCCTGCGCTTTGATGGCAAGGGTCACCAGCTGCTTGGCCGCTATCTGCTATGGGGTTTGCTGATCCTGGTTACATTCGGTATTTATACGATCTTCTTGCCTGTGCGTATGCGGAAGTGGCAGGTCAAGCACCTGTCCTTTGCAACGTCCAAGGAACCTCCGAAAAAGCCTGTCAGCGGCGGAACGGTCGCCTTGGTCGCAGTATCGGTGGCGGCAGCGCTGCTGCTGGCAGCTCTGGTGGGTGTTCTGATCGCCAGACCCTTTGCGGAAGCCGGGGTGGCAACCTTGCCGACAACGCTGCCCAATACAACAGCGCCTGCTACACAGCAGACTACCACATTGCCCCAGGATACGACGGTTCCCGAATCGATCTGGTACGTCAATTCCCCCACAGGTTTGTATGTCCGCGACAGCGCGGAGGCTGACTACGAGACCATTGACCACCTGGAATACGGCACCCAGGTGATCGTGCAGTACTGGGAGGGCAAGCTGGGCTTTATCGGCTACGGCTGGTGTAACAGCGATTACCTGACCCAGGAAAAGCCGGAACAGCTTCCTCAGAATACCGACAAAAATCATTCCGGCACTTCTATTGTAGGCAGTTGGCACGGTTTTTCCCTTTCCGATGACGGAGAATGGCTGACACTGCATACGACCTGGGTATTTATGGCAGACGGGACCTTCGAGACCAGCAATGGCGAATCCGGCTTTACCTATTCGGAAGAAGGTGGGCTGATGTTCTACGGCACCGGTGCGGATTGGTTTCGTGGTACATACGAACTTAAGGGAAACACGCTGGAGCTGACTTTCCTTGAGGGGATCTATGCCGGAGGTTATCCGTCAGAGGAAGTGTATCCGATCGTAAAGGTCTATGATTCTGTCTCTGTCGGCAGTGACACCTTGTACATCACCGGAGAACCGCTGTATAAGGGCGATGTGGAGGACCTGGCCGTATGGCTGTTGACACGGTAACGGAAGGGGGAAGCGAGAACATTATGGATGAGAAGCAATATCCCGGTTCCGGATCTGCATGCCCAGCCGGGCAGGCGGAAAACGCTTCGGTGTTTCCCTCAGAGTTTTGCGGCCGTACCATCCAGCTCATCGGCTGGCAGCTGCTGGGCGTGCTGCTGGGTGTCATCACACTGGGCATCGGCGCGCCCTGGGCTCACTGCATGGTCATTCGCTGGGAGACCAGGCATACTTATATCGGAGGCAAGCAGCTGTGCTTTGACGGCAAGGGCCATCAGCTTCTGGGCCGCTACCTGCTCTGGGGCTTGCTGACCCTCGTCACACTGGGCATTTACGCCCTGTTCATTCCTGTGCGCATGCATAAATGGCGGGCAAGCCATACCCGCTTTGCTAAGCCTGGGGAAGTGCAGAAGGGCCCCTCCGGTGGGTTGATCTTCGGCGTTATTATGGCTGCAGTCGCTGTGGTGGCCGTGGTGGCGCTGGTCGTGGTGCTGCTGACAAAGGAAACAGAAGCAAGCCGTCCCAGCCATTCTGACCCCGGAGGCTTGGAAGAATTTTATTTTGGAAGCCTTGGGGATGGCTACCAGTTCCATATTGGGGAAGATGGCCAATACGTTGTGGTATTCCCGAATGGACAGGGTACGGTCGTTATTTCGCCTGACGATATTGAGAGCATCCTCATCACGCCCGGCGGCCAGGAAATCATTTTGCCCTCAGCGGGAGCAGACCGGCCTCCTGTACAAAACACGGAGCAACAGCCCCAAAGGGGATCCGGCTCCCTTGTGGGCGGCTGGCTTACGGTCAGCTCCCATATTTCCGGCTCCTCGGATGTGACGGCATACCGCTTCGAAAGCGACGGCACATTTACACGCGAGGGCGGACTTTACGATTTCCATGAGGGGTGGTCCTATTTCCTCAATGGCCATACGGCGGCAGGCTGGTACACTTATGAAGATGGTCTGCTGACGCTGCACTCCACCCGCAGCATGGAGTGGGGCGGCAGCGACGGCGGCAAGTGGAAGGATCATCAACAGGAGCATGTGGAAACATACCGGCTTTCCTTCTCGGAAGATGGCCAGATTCTGTGCTTTACCGGTAAAGATAGTGCCACCGGCGAGTATACCAAGGATCTAGAGTCATATTATCCTATGACAGGAGGTATCACCGAGACCTTGGAGCACTACTATCCCAATGGCCTGCAATAAGCAAACTGCTCCCCGGAAACCCGGGGAGCAGTCGGACTTTCACAAGAGGATACCTCTTTGCAAAGTCGGATCGTAGCCATGTCGTTCTGTGA
>JAZUQE010000034.1:0-5318 GCA_045605575.1 Faecousia sp.
TTGCGAGAAAAGAGAACCGGCTTTTTCCCCCAAAAGAGGCTTCTTTGAGGTGTGATCCTTTCTGTCGGGCCAGAAATTATCCAAAGAGCCGCCGGGGACCTTCCGTATGGTCCCCGGACCCCCCAGACGGCCAAAGGGGAAAACGGATCAGCACTACTTCATCCAAAATACCCGCCGTTTTCCCCTTTGGAATCCCCTCTGTCCATTCCTACACCGCCGTAGGGACGGCCATTGTTGCCGTCCGCCCAACAATTGTACCGCAATTGTTGGTATTTGTCGAGGAATCCATTTTGTAGGGGAGGGTCTTGACCCTCCCTAATGTAGAAACATCCATCTGTGTTATTAAGAGGCAAATGACCTATTTGTTACATAAAACAAAACTTTTTGTCCCGTAACCAAGGGAGGGTCAAGACCCTCCCCTACAAATCTCAGAAATAAATCAGTGCGATAAACTGGAATTTACATCCATTGGAGCTGCGATAAAAATGGATATTTCCGAAATTTAATAAAATATTATTGACATTCGATAATAACTGTGTTATCTTTCCAATATATGGAGGTGTTCAATATGACAACTTATCAAACTTCCGCCCGGGTGACGCTGTATGCCAACCGGATCGTATTTTGTCTGGTACTCATCCTGCTGCCGGGTTTTCCGGCTGTTGTCGACTGGTATGAGGATCATATCCGTCCCTTTGCGGAGTCTGAGCGGATCGCTCTTTTTTGCGCGTTTTACACCTGTGCGCTGGCAGCCCTGCTGGCCCTCTGGCATATGGACCGGCTTCTGGGCAACATTCTGAAAGCGAGCCTGTTTACCATCGAAAACATCAGCCACATCCGATGCATCCGTTGGTGCTGTCTGGCTGTGAGCCTGATATGCCTGTGCGCTTCCATCGGTTTTCCCCTGCTGCTGTTTGTAGCCGTGATCATGGCTTTCCTGGGTCTGGTGATCACAGTGGTCGGACAGGTCATGAAGGCCGCGGTGTGCCTGCGGGAAGAAAATGATCTAACCATCTGAGGAGGAAGCCATGGCAATCGTTGTAAATTTGGATGTGATGCTGGCAAAGCGGAAAATGACCTCCCTAGAGCTGGCTCAGCGCATCGGAATGACCCAGGCGAACCTTTCGATCCTAAAAACAGGCAAGGCCAAGGCCGTGCGCCTGAGCACCATGGAAGCCATCTGCCGGGAACTGCAGTGCCAGCCGGGAGACCTGTTTGAATTTGTGGAGGAATGAATATGCAGCAGCCTTTGTTCTATGTGGGTTATCCCACCCAAAAAAGGGAGCTGATCTTCGGTGTATGCATTACCTTGATCAGTCTTCTGCTATGCAATTGTCTGATCTACGGCGGTTTGAATCTGGGTTTTGGCCTGTGCGTCATCTGCGCGATCCTTTGTTCGGCTGTGTATTTGATCGCTTCCGGCTGCAAGCCCGGCGCTTACAGCCTCAGCCTGCTTTTTCTCAGCGCGATTCTGGCTGCGTCCTTTGCCCGGTCTGACGACGGGTTTGTGAAGCTAGTTATAGCCTGCTTCCTGCTATTAAGCACCAATTTGGGACTCTGCCTGCTGGCAGGAAAAAACAAATGGTCCACCGGTACGGCAGCCACCTTGCTGGACAGTGCGCGCACCCTGTTCCAGCTGGGTGTCGGGGAGCTGCCCCGATCCTGGAACGGCCTGCACGGTGCATTCCGCAGCAGCGGCAAGCTGGGCAAAACGGGGGGCGCGTTTTTGCTGGGTCTGGGCTTTGCTGTGCCTGCGCTGTGCATCTTGATCCCCCTGCTGATCCGTGCGGATATGGCCTTTGAAGGCCTTGTTGGCCTGCTGCCGGAGTTTGATTTTGCCCAGCTGGTGGTCACTCTGATCCTGGGTGGATGCCTGGCAATGGTGCTTTATACCCGGGGAACGGCGCTGAAGTATTATATAGATCCTGCAGCTGCCCCGGTGTCTTCCCGGAAAGGTCTGAGCAGCATTACGGTGAATACCTTCCTCAGTACAGTTTGTGTGGTATATGGGGCGTATTTGTTCAGCCAGCTGGCCTATTTTGTAGGCGGCTTCGCCGGGATCCTGCCGGAAGAGTACACCCTGGCCCAGTATGCCCGCCGGGGCTTTTATGAGATGGCCTGGCTGTGCGCTATCAATCTTGGTATGATTGCTTTGAGCTTGGCGATCTCGGAAAAGCGGAGCCCCGCGCCCCTAAGCACCCGGCTGCTGTGCCTGTTTTTGGCGCTGGTGACGGTATTTCTGGTAGCCACTGCCAGCGGAAAGATGTTCCTGTATATCGAGAGCTATGGTCTGACCCGGCTGCGGGTGCTGACCCAGGTGATCATGCTCTTTGTGGCGCTGACCACCATTTTGGTAACGGTGCGGCTTTTTGCCCACAAATTTGCCTATATGAAGGCCGTGATCCTGGCAGCGCTGCTGATCGGCGGCACGGTCAGCTGGGTGGACGTGGATACCCAGGTGGCAAATTACAATGTCAGTGCCTATCTGTGTGGAGATCTGGACAGGGTGGATGTGGACTATCTGTCCGGCTTGGGGGACGGGGCGGTGCCCTATCTTTCCCGGCTGGCCCAGGAGGCCCCGGACCAGGCTGTGGCCCAGGAGGCCCAGGCTGTGCTGTCTGCCCGAAGCTGGGAGCAGCAGGATCTTCGTGGCTGGAATTATGTAAACCAGGCTGCCGGTGCGTATCTGCCCCACGCTGAGGAGGAAGCTGACAGCCAGAGCCTGCAGGCCGGGAAGGAATCTTAAATTTTCCGTTAACAATCCAGATAGTATGTTGAAATCTGACCATTTTGCAATATAATGAACATATATCTAATACGCAAGGTGGTCATTCTATGAAGGAAATCGGCGGATGGTTTCGCCGGCTGGGTGCCAGCATACGGGCAGGTCTGCAACGCTTTATGGCTGGACGCTACGGCACAGACAAATTGAACTTGACGATCCTGGGCGCAGGTGTGATCATCTGCCTGCTCTCGGTGTTTTTCCCTCAGGCGGCGGTAGTGCTTACGGTGATATCCTATGTACTGCTGCTTTGGGCTATGTTCCGGACGCTGTCCCGGAATACCTATAAGCGCTATCAGGAAAACCGTAAATTTCTGATGCTGCTGGACCGGGTCAAGGACCGCCAGCACCGCTATTATGAGTGCCCACGCTGCCGTCAGACGGTGCGGGTACCCCGGGGTAAGGGAAAGATCGCCATTACCTGCCCGAAGTGCAAAGAAAAGTTTATTAAAAAAACTTGAGTAAGGGAGCTGTCTCAAAAAGTATGAGACAGCTCTTTTTTCTTGCTTCGGAGGGGAAAACGTCATACATTGTTTCCTTTCTTGCATTTTTCCAATATCTGTGATAAACTATATTATCTGTTAGAAATTTCAGGAAAGGAGGCAGCGGTATGCGCCGGTTTATGATCCTATGTTTGTGCATCTGCACAGTGCTGGGGCTGGCAGTATCTGCCGGAGCGGCCACCACTGTCTCGGATGCTTCCATCACCGCTTCTGTCACCTCAGATGGAAGCTGCCAGATCACGGCAGATCTGCTGCTGCATCTGGACCGGGCAGTGGAGGAGCTGTCTTTCCCCATTCCTGCCTCTGCAAGAGGCGTAACACTGAACGGAAGCCCCGCCTGGACTTCCCGCAGCGGCGACAGCCAGCTGATCAAGCTGGACCGCCTGGTGGGCAGCGTGGCAGGCGATATCACCATCCGGATCCAGTACACCCTGCCCAATACCGTAAAATATAATGAAGAAGATAAGCTGATCTTGACTCTGCCCTTGCTGTCGGGCTTTCTGTTCCCGGTGGATAAGATGGACTTTACCGTGTCCTTACCCGGCAATAACCAGGTCAAGCCTCATTTCTCCAGCAGCTATTATAAGGAGAGCATTGAGGCGGATATGTCCTTCCAGTTCAGCGGTTCTACCATCACCGGCAGCGTGCCTCTGCAGCTGAAGGACCGGGAGACGCTGACCATGACGCTGGAGGTCACAGAGGAGATGTTCCCGCAGGATCCGATCCGCCAATGGTCCATGGGTACCTCGGATGTGGTGATGATCCTGCTGGGCGTGCTGGCTCTGGCCTATTGGATCGCGTTTTTGCGCTGCGCGCCTTTCCTGCGCAGCCGAAGCACCCAGCCCCCGGAGGGTTACAGTGCCGGAGAGCTGCCCTGCGCGCTGACCGGACAAGGCATGGATCTGACAATGATGGTGCTGACCTGGGCCCAGCTGGGCTATATTCTGATCCATGTGGAGGATAGCGGTCGGGTGACGCTCCATAAGCGCATCGAAATGGGCAATGAGCGAAGCCCTGCGGAGCTGCGGCTGTTCAAGAAGCTGTTTGGCAAACGCCGCAGCGTGGACGGCACAGGCTACCATTATGCCTCCCTTTGCCGGGCGGCTGGGGCAGGAAACGGCGATGTGCAGGATCTGTTCCGCAGAAACAACGGAAATCCCCGGCCATTCCGCCTGCTGTGTGCTCTGATCGGTGGACTTGGCGGCATTGGGATCGGTTATGTGCTGGCAGGCGATGCCCTGCTGGGCATTCTGGTGATCGCCATTCTGGCGCTGCTGGGTCTGATAAGCGCCTGGTTTATCCAGACCTGGGCCAAGGGACTGCATAGCTATGACAAAACGGCGCTGCTTCTGGGACTAGGCCTGAGCCTGGTGTGGATCTTGCTGGGCGGTCTGGCCGGAATGTGGGCAGTTGCCGCCTGTATCGTGGGCGTGCAGCTGCTGGCAAGCCTTGCCTGGCTGTACGGCGGACGGCGGACACCGACAGGCCGACGGACGGTGGGACAGATCCTGGGATTGCGGGCCTATTTAAAAAAGATGAACCCAAGAGAGACTCAGCGGCTGCAGCAGCAGGACCCGGATTCCTTCTTTGTTTTGGCACCCTATGCCATTGCCCTGGGGGTTGGACGTCCCTTCGCCAAAGCCTTCGGCAAACGGCGGCTGCGCGGATGTCCGTATCTGACCACAGGTATGGATGGCCACATGACCGCCTGGGAGTGGTACCAGATCATGGAACGCTGCGTACATACCCTGAACAGTCGAAAAAAGCGGCTCTTCCTGGAGCGGCTTATGGGAAGATAAAATTATGCGGCACGCCGAACCCCGGCGTGCCGCTTGGTTTACAAATTGGTATTTGTCGAGGAGTCTCCCCGTGGATGCCGTAGGGACGGCCACTGTGTCAAGAGAAACATGGGTAACACCGAGGGAAGAGACATGGGTTACAGTTTTCGGATGTGGCGATTGATGAGCTTGTTGTTCACGGCATCTACTCTTGCAATTTTATAATTGCGGTAGATCACAAGGAAAGTATCTCCA
>JAZUQE010000035.1:0-31214 GCA_045605575.1 Faecousia sp.
TCGCATCATAGTTTCCACAACCATCTGCTTAAACTCCGGTGTATAGCGTTTATTAGGTACTCCTTTAGGCATAGAAAAACACCCCATTCCTTAGTACAAGTATTATATCATACTTGTCTAATAAATGGGGTGCAGTTCACAACTGCGGCAGGGCGTTTTTAAGATTATTTAAAGTACTTTACAGCAGCCTGGAACATTCCCATGTCATAGGAACCGGGAACATTCTTGTAAAGACCATTGCCGATACGCTCGCTGTGGCCCATTTTGCCCAGCACTCTGCCATCGGGAGAGGTGATGCCCTCAATGGCAAAGAGAGAACCGTTAGGATTGAAGGCAGTATCCATAGTGGGGTTGCCGTCCAGATCCACATACTGGGTCGCGATCTGACCGTTGGCGGCCAGCTGCATTGCCAGCTCACGGGAAGCATAGAACCGGCCCTCACCGTGGGAAATGGGCACATTGTAGATCTGACCGACTTCGGTATTGGCAAGCCAGGGGCTCTTATTTGTGCAGATCCGGGTGCGAACCATCTTAGACTGGTGGCGGGCGATGGTATTGTAAGTAAGTGTGGGACAAGCATCATCGGTGTCGACGATCTTACCGAAGGGCACCAGGCCCAGCTTGATCAGTGCCTGGAAGCCATTGCAGATACCCAGCATTAGGCCATCCCGATCTTCCAAGAGCTTCGTGACCTGCTCTTTAATGGCAGGATTGCGGAAGAATGCCGTAATGAACTTGGCGCTGCCGTCGGGCTCATCACCCCCGGAGAAGCCGCCGGGAATAAAGATCATCTGGCTCTCGGCGATCTTTGCGGCAAACTGCTCCACGCTCCGGGTCACATCCTCGGCACTGAGGTTGCGCACCACGAAGATTTCCGGCTCCGCACCGGCAGAGTGCATGATCTTGGCAGAGTCATATTCGCAGTTGGTACCGGGGAACACAGGGATCAGCACCTTGGGCCTGGCCACCTTAACCGCAGGGGCCGTTACGATGCCTCCATCATAGCCGAAGATCGGCAGAGTTTCCTCTTTCTCTGCAGCCACTGTGGGGTACACCTTTTCCAGCACACCCTCATGCAGTGCCAACAGCTCTGCAATACTGGCTCTGTCCTCACCCAGAACGATCATCGCCTCTTCCGTGGTCTGGCCGATCTTCATCACACCGGGGATCCGGACTTCCTCTGTCAGCTCAGCCACGATAAAGCCCCAGAACGGCAGATGCCAGTTATCGCCTAAGCCTTCGCAAGCCTTAAAGCCAATGTTATTACCAAAGGACATCTTCATCACAGCTTCTGCCAGACCGTATTCCACAGCCCAGGCAGCCTTGACTTTACCCTCAGCATGCAGAGCATGGAAATGTTCCCAGGCAGCCTTCATGCTCTCAGCAGATTCGTCCGTAGGACCAAAGACATAGACGGGATGGCCTGCTTCCTTGAATTCGGGAGTCAGCACATCCTTCTGATCCATAGGGGCAATGGCAAAGGAGATCAGCGTGGGCGGTACGTCATAGTCCAGGAAAGAACCGGACATAGAGTCCTTGCCGCCGATGGCAGCCGCGCCCAGCTCCAGCTGTGCGTCCAGCGCTCCCAGCAGCGCGGCAAAGGGCTTACCCCAGCGCTGGGGCTCCGTACGCAGCTTTTCAAAGAACTCCTGCAAGGATAGATAGGCCTTCTTGTAATCCGCACCGGCAGCCACCAGCTTGGCAACGGAGCTGTAGATCGCTGCATGGGCACCGGTATAAGGACCGATGCACATATGGCCAGGATCCATACCCCAAGCCATCACACTGGCCTGGCTGGTCTCCTGGCCGGGCAGTACCGGCAGCAGCGCGGACATTGCCTGGGCAGGGGTACGCTGAGTCTTGCCGCCAAAGGGCATCAGCACGCTGCCCGCACCGATGGATCCGTCAAACCGCTCCACCAATCCTCTGCGGCTGGCGGTCTTCAGATCCGCAGCCATCTCCCGAAGATTTCCGTACAGGCTCTTGCTTAGGGCCGACAGATCCTTCTTGCTGACCAGCACATTGGCATGCTTGCTGGCACCGTTCGTATCCAGGAAAGCACGGCTTAGGCTGGCGATCTCCACGCCCTTCCACTGCATGACCATTCTGGGCTCCTTGGTGACCACTGCCACGCGGTAAGCCTCCAGATTTTCCTTCTGGGCGTAGGCAATAAAAGCATCCGCATCCTCGGCTGCAACCACCACTGCCATACGCTCCTGGGATTCGGAGATGGCGATTTCAGTTCCATCCAGGCCCTCATACTTCTTACGGACCGCATCCAGATCGATCCGCAGGCCGTCTGCCAGCTCACCGATGGCAACGGACACACCACCAGCGCCAAAGTCATTACAGCGCTTGATCAGCCGTGTGACCTCGGGATTGCGGAACAAGCGCTGGATCTTTCGTTCCTCGGGAGCGTTGCCCTTCTGGACTTCGGAGGCCATGGTAGTCAAAGACTTCATATTGTGGCTCTTGGAAGAGCCGGTAGCACCGCCGATGCCATCACGGCCGGTACGGCCGCCAAGCAGGACGATCACATCGCCCGGTGCGGGACGTTCACGACGGACATTGTAAGCCGGGGCCGCGCCCACCACTGCGCCACACTCCAGACGCTTGGCAACAAAGCCATCATGATAAATTTCCGCCACATGTCCCGTAGCCAGACCGATCTGGTTACCGTAGGACGAGTAGCCTGCAGCTGCTGTCTGGCAAAGCTTACGCTGAGGCAGCTTTCCGGAAAGGGTCTGACTCAAAGACCTGCGGGGATCCGCAGCACCGGTCACACGCATGGCCTGATGGACATAGGCACGGCCGGACAGCGGGTCACGAATACAACCGCCGATACAGGTAGCAGCACCGCCGAAGGGCTCGATCTCCGTAGGATGGTTGTGGGTCTCATTTTTGAACATCAGCAGCCAGTCTTGATCTTCTCCATTGACCTTCGCAGTCACATGAATGGAGCAGGCATTGATCTCTTCGCTCTCATCCAGTTCCGGCAGGAGGCCGCGCTTTTTCAGTGTCTTAGCACCAATGGTAGCGATATCCATCAATGTCTGGGGGCGCTTGGCTGCCTTTTCCTCGCCGTAAACTTCGATTCGGGCATTCAGATAGCGCTGATAAGCCTCTGCAACAGCAGGATCATCGATCTTCACGTCATCCAGGATGGTGGAGAAAGTCGTGTGGCGGCAGTGGTCGGACCAATATGTATCCACCACGCGGATCTCCGTAATGGTGGGATCCCGGTGCTCTTCGGACGCAAAATAGTTCTGCAGGAATTTCAGGTCATCCAGATCCATAGCAAGGCCCAAATTGTCCAGCAGCTGGGCAAGGGCTGCCTCGTCCATGGCAATGAAGCCATCCACAGTGGCAACGCTCTGGGGCACAGCATACTCCACAGCCAGCGTCTCCGGCTTTTCCAGAGCGGCCTCCCGGCATTCCACGGGGTTAATAACATGTTTCTTAATGGCAGCAATGTCGCCATCGCTCAGCTGGCCTTCCAGCACGTAGACCTTAGCGGAACGAACGATCGGACGTTCACACTGCCCCAGGATCTGGATACACTGAGCAGCAGAGTCTGCACGCTGATCGAACTGGCCGGGTAGGGGCTCCACAGCAAATACAATAGAGCCAACAGGTGCTTCAAAGCTTACATCGTCCACCTGGGGCTCGGAAAATACGGTGCCCACAGCATAGTCAAAGAGCTTCTGCTCCAGATTTTCCGCATCATAGCGGTTCAGGACCCGGACAGAAGACAGTCCCTTGATCTGCAGAAAATCCTGTACTTCCTTTAAAAGGGCATTGGCCTCATGGGTCTGGCCGGGCTTTTTCTCTACATATACACGATAAACCATGGGATTTCCTCCTTACTGATTGGCAGCCAGAGCGCGCTGACCGATATCGCTTCTGCGGTAAGCTTTCTCAAACTTTACGCCATCTGCCAGGCGGTAAGCTTCCTTCACCGCATCGGCCAAGGTATCTGCAATCGCCGTGGTACCGGTCACACGGCCGCCATTGGTCAGCAGCTTACCCTCAGAAAGCTTAGCACCGGCCACAAAAGTAGCCTTCTCCGCTTCCTCAGTCATGGTCATTTCAAAGCCCTTTTGGTAGCTTTGGGGGTAGCCAGCAGAAGCTGTGACCACGCAGCAGGCGTGCTTATCGGAAAACTTGACCTCAGTCTCCTCCAAAGTGCCGTTGGTAGTAGCTTGCATGATGGTAAGCAGGTCGCTTTCCAGCAGCGGCAGCACCACCTGAGTCTCAGGATCACCGAAGCGGCAGTTGTATTCAATAACCTTGGGGCCGTCCGGGGTGATCATCAAGCCAAAATACAGACAGCCTGTAAAGGTACGACCCTCGGCATTCATGGCCCGGATGGTGGGCAGGAATATCTTCTCCATACAGGTCCAGGCAACACCTTCGGTATAATACGGGTTGGGCGCAACAGTGCCCATGCCTCCGGTATTCAGACCGGTATCGTTGTCCCCTGCCCGCTTGTGGTCCATAGAAGATACCATGGGCTTGACGCACTTGCCGTCGGTAAATGCCAGAACGGACACCTCCGGGCCGGTTAGAAACTCTTCGATCACCACGGTAGCACCGGAAGCGCCAAACTTGGCATTGGCCATCATGTCCACTACAGCCTCTTTCGCCTCTTCCCGGGTCTGGGCAATGATCACGCCCTTACCCAGCGCCAAACCATCTGCCTTAATAACCGTGGGAACGGGGCATTCTTCCACATAGGCCAAAGCCTTATCCAGATCCGTAAAGATCTCATAGGCAGCAGTAGGAATGCCGTATTTTTTCATCAGCTCCTTGGCAAACGCCTTACTTCCCTCAATGATAGCCGCATTGGCTTTGGGGCCGAAGCAAGGAATGCCAATTTCGTTTAAGCGGTCTACACAGCCCATGACCAACGGATCATCGGGTGCCACTACCGCATAATCAATGGCATTTTCCTTGGCAAAGGCCACAATGGCATCAATGTCAGTTGCTCCGATCCCGGTGCACACTGCGTCCTTAGCCATGCCGCCATTGCCAGGCAGCGCATAAATCGTCTCCACCTGGGGATTCTTTTTTAAGCTACGGATAATGGCATGCTCTCTGCCACCACCGCCAACTACTAACAGATTCATAGTTACCTCCAAGGGGGTCAATTGTCAATTCAAATTAGTGGTGGAACAGCCGCATACCGGTAAAGGCCATGGCGATGCCGCGCTTGTCGCACTCGGCGATGACCAGATCATCACGGATAGAACCACCGGGCTGTGCAATATACTTCACGCCGGAAGCAGCGCCACGCTTAACAGAATCGGGGAACGGGAAGAATGCGTCGGAGCCCAGGGCCACAGCATCTCTAGAATCCAGCCATGCGCGCTTCTCCTCTGCGGTCAGAGGCTCGGGTCTGACGGTGAAGTAATTCTGCCAAATGCCCTCTGCGCAAACATCCTCCTCATTGCCGTTGATATAGCCGTCGATCACGTTGTCACGACCGGGACGGCCCAGATCCTCACGGAAGGGCAGACTCAGTGTCTTGGGATGCTGGCGGAGGAACCATGTATCTGCCTTACCGCCGGCAAGTCTGACACAATGGACTCTGCTCTGCTGACCGGCACCAACGCCAATGGCCTGGCCGTCATAAGCGAAGCAAACAGAGTTTGACTGGGTGTATTTCAAGGTGATCAAGGAGATGATCAGATCGATTCTGGCATCCTCGGGCAGATCCTTGTGCTCCGTCACGATATTTTCCAGCAGATGCTGGCCGATCTTAAAGTTGTTGCGGCCCTGCTTGAAGGTAATACCAAAGATCTGCTTATGCTCCTGTGCATCGGGAACATAGTCGGGATCGATCGCCACAACGTTATAACCACCCTTGCGCTTGGTCTTCAGGATCGCCAGTGCCTCCTCAGTATAGCCGGGAGCGATCACGCCATCGGAAACTTCCTTGGCGATCATCGACGCAGTCATAGCATCGCACACATCGCTCAAGGCAACCCAGTCACCAAAGGAGCAAAGACGGTCAGCGCCTCTGGCACGGGCATAGGCGCAAGCCAGAGGATTCTCGTCCAAGCCCTCAACATCTTCCACGAAGCAGGCCTTCTTTAGCTCTTCGCTCAGGGGCTTGCCCACGGCGGCACAGGTGGGAGAAACATGCTTGAAGGAAGTAGCGCAAGCCATACCGGTAGCTTCCTTCAGTTCCTTCACCAGCTGCCAAGAGTTCAGTGCGTCCATGAAGTTGATATAACCGGGACGACCATTGAGGATAGTAATGGGCAGCTCACTGCCGTTGTGCATATACAGTCTGGCAGGTTTCTGATTAGGGTTGCAGCCATACTTCAGTTCAAATTCTTTCATGTTGCTTCTCCTTTAAACGTGTTTATTGAGGATCTTCTGCTCATATTCGCCGGTAGCCAGATCGGTATAGCGAACAAACAGAGAGATCTTGTTGGCTTCGTTTAGGTTTTCCCACAGTGTGTTTGTAAAAGCTTCCATGTCATTATCCATCGCTACCCGCTCAGGCTCGCCCTGGAAGGTGGGGATCACGGGATTTCCGTCGCACACATAGGTGTGCAGGAAATGGCCCAGGCCGGCAGTGGCAGGATACTCCCAGAAAAACCGGGCGCAAGCATTGCCATCGGGGTCAGCAGCCTTTAGGATGGACATCTTGTAGCTGCCGTCACCTGCCAGAAGGCCGGAAATTCTCGGGGTCCAGTTGGGACCGTCATCCTCAAACATCCGGGTACGCAGAGCAGCTTCCCAGCTTTCGCCCTTTGCCAGATATTCCCAGATGGTATCGGTCTGATCGCCATTAGTGACGATCAGTCCGTAGCCCGCTTCCCGAACAGGATGATAAATGATCAAGTGGGGATCCTTCATCAAGCTGGGATCATGGGCCTCAGTGCGGATACCATCGGGCTCCTGGATAAATACACGGTTGCGGGAATTCACGCTGCGGCCCATGATAAAATAGGCAGCAACGGACTTCTTGCCATCGGGGGTCATACCCAGCACGATACCACGGCCGGGATAGGTATTGGCAGCCAGCTTCTCGGAAAGAGAACCGATCTCATAAACATTCATAACTTTATCTCCTATCTGATATTGACCTTACGGCCTTCCACACTGAGTTTCCCCTGGCAGAATAACGCGACTGCCTGGGGCAGCAGCTTCCACTCTGCCTCTTCCATGATCCGCTTCTGCAGCGATTCGGGGGTATCTCCCTCCAGCACAGGTACCGACTTCTGGGCAATGATGGGGCCTCCGTCACACTCCTCGCTGACGAAATGCACCGTTGCACCGGAAAGCTTAACCCCATATTCCAGCGCTTTTTCGTGGACATGGAGCCCATAAAACCCTGCGCCGCAGAACGAAGGGATCAAAGCGGGATGGACGTTCATGATGGCATTGGGGTAGGCTTGTACCAGTTCCTCCGTAAAGATCACCATGCAGCCTGCCAGCACCACCAAATCGATACGCAGATCTTGCAGCACCTGGACCATAGCCACTGTCATAGCCCGGTTATCCGCATAACGTTTTCTCGGCAGCGTAAACCCTTCAATACCAGCCTTCTTTGCCCGCTCCAGCGCATAAGCGCCCTCTTTTGTGGATACCACTGCGGTGATCCTACCGCCACCCAGTTCTCCTCTATCCTGAGCATCGATCAGCGCTTGCAGGTTGGTGCCGCCTCCGGAAACCAGTACCGCGATTCGTTTTTCCTCCATACATTCCCGCCTTTCCTACACGACGAACCGCCTGTGTCAAAACTTGGGCACAGGCAGTTCGGGAAATTACACAATTACGATCTCTTCATCGGATTCTACGATCTTACCAATGATGTAGGCATCCTCACCGTTTGCCTTCAACACTTGGATGGCTTTCTCGACCTCCTCAGGGCTTACGACCACGCTCATACCCACACCCATGTTGTAGGTGTTGAACATGTCACGCTCGGATACATTGCCGGTCTTGGCAATCAAGTCAAAGATAGGCAGCACGCGCACAGCACTTCTGTCGATCACCGCGCCCAGCCCCTTGGGGATGGAGCGGGGAATGTTCTCATAGAAGCCGCCGCCGGTGATATGACTGATGCCCTTTACATCCACCTGCTCCAGCAAGGCCAAAATGGCCTTCACATAGATCCGGGTGGGAGTCAGCAGAGTCTCAGCAATGGTCTTGCCGCCCAGCTCATCGCACTGCTCATAGAGCTTGGGATCGTTGTTATCGATATTGAAAACTTTACGGCACAGGCTGAAGCCGTTGGAATGGATGCCGGTAGAGGGCAGCGCAAGGATCACATCCCCGGCCTTCATTCTGGTATTATCCAGGATCTTCTTCTTGTCCACAATGCCTACCGCAAAGCCTGCCAGGTCATAATCCTCCACAGGCATCATACCGGGATGCTCAGCAGTCTCGCCGCCAATGAGGGCAGCGCCGGACTGTACACAGCCCTCAGCCACACCGCCGACGATAGCAGCGATCTTCTCCGGAATGTTCTTACCGCAGGCAATGTAGTCCAGGAAGAACAGCGGCTTTGCGCCACAGCAGATAATGTCATTGACACACATAGCCAGCGCGTCAATACCGATGGTATCGTGCTTGTCCATCAGAATCGCCAGCTTGACTTTGGTTCCGCAGCCGTCAGTGCCGGAAACCAGAACCGGCTCTTCCATGCCGGCAACCGGCAGGCCAAAGCAGCCGCCGAAGCCGCCCACATCATCCAGGCAGCCTGCGTTTTTCGTGCGGGCAATATGCTTCTTCATCAGCTCCACAGCCTTATAACCGGCGGTGATGTCCACACCGGCGGCTGCGTATGCTTCGGATCTGGAATTCTTATGATCCATGATTTACTCCTTTCCGTTCCAGCAGTAGGTGCAAAGTTTGCACGGCTCGATGCCGATGGCATTGATCACACCGTCGATTGTCTGGAAGCCCAAAGATGCAAAATTGAATTTTTCGCAGATGGTCTTACGCATGGCCTTGCCCCGTTCGGTATTGCCATCGGCATACTCTTCAATATGCTTCAAGCCTTCCTCCCCTTCCAGCTCTACGATCACCCTGCGGGAGATCAGATCCATATCACTGGTGGAACGAGAAAAATTCAAAAACTTACAGCCATACATGATCGGAGGACAGGCAGAGCGCATGTGTACGGATTTTGCGCCGTTTTCATACAAAAACTCAACCGTCTCCTGCAGCTGGGTGCCACGGACGATGGAATCATCCACAAACAGCAGATTCTTTCCCTGGATCAGCTCATGTACCGGGATCTGTTTCATCTTGGCGATCTTTTTGCGGTCAGACTGCTTGGCAGGGGTAAAGGAACGGGACCAGGTAGGCGTATACTTGATAAACGCTCTGGCAAAAGCCTTACCTGTACGGTTGGCATAGCCGATAGCATGGGGCGTACCGGAGTCCGGCACACCGCCCACATAGTCGATCTCCATACTGCGACCCTGGGCCATATCCCGTTCCGCGATCGCCGCGCCGTTGCGGTAGCGCATGGCTTCCACATTCACGCCCTCATAGGTGGAGGTCGGATAGCCGTAATAACTCCACAGGAAAGCGCAAACCTTCATCTGATCACCGGGTACTGCCAGCTGTGTCATGCCGTCGGGCGTCAGCTCCACGATCTCGCCGGGACCCAGCTCTTTCACATGCTCATAGCCCAGCTTAGTGTAGGCAAACTGCTCAAAGGACACGCAATAGCCATCATCATTTCTGCCGATCTGCACCGGGATCCGCCCCATCCGGTCACGGGCTGCGATCAAGCTTCCCGTATCCGTCAGAATCAGAATATTCGCCGTGCCATTGATGAGTCTCTGGGCATATTGGATGCCTTCTACAAAGCTGTCCTTGTGATTGATCAGCGCTGCCACCAGCTCGGTGGTGTTGACACGGCCACCGGTCATGGCATCAAAGTATCCTCCGCCGTGATTCAGACAAAGCTCGATCAGCTGCTGATAGTTGTTGATGATTCCCACGGTAGAAATGGCATAGGTGCCCAGCTTGGAACGGATCAGCATAGGCTGAGGATCCGTATCGCTGATGCAGCCGATGACAGAAGTACCCTTCATCTCATCAAAAATATGCTCAAACTTGGTGCGGAAGGGCGAATTCTCAATGCTGTGGATCTTTCTTTGCAGACCGATCTGAGCATCGTAAGCCGCCATACCGCCACGGCGTGTACCCAGGTGGGAATGGTAGTCCACGCCAAAGAACACATCCATCATGCAGTCATACTTGGATGCGATTCCAAAAAAGCCTCCCATCGATTACTCCTTACTTACGCAAAGAACAGCTTGTTGAGCGTCATAGGATCAATGTACTCGCCGTTCTTGTATACACGCATGTTACCGGAAGCGACCTCGTCGATCAGCATGACCTTTCCATCGGGCGCATAGCCAAATTCGAACTTGATGTCATACAGATCCAGACCCTTTTCCTTCAGATCGTCAGCAACGATCTTAGTGATCTTCTGGGTCATATCCTTCAGGTCCTCGTACTGCACGTCGGTCATCACACCGATGGCCACCAGAGCATCCTTTGTGATCAGCGGATCGCCCTTCTCGTCGTCCTTCAGGGTAGTCTCCACATAGTAAGGCAGGTCAGCGCCGCTCTCGATCAGCGCACCGTAACGGCGGATGAAAGAACCAACCGCCTTCAGACGGCAAATGACCTCCAGGCCCTTACCAAACACCTTAGCAGGCAGAACTTCCATGGTCGTATCGGCCAAATTAGCAGATACATAATGGGTCTTGATACCGGCAGCATTGATTTTCTCAAAGAAATAGATGGACATGCGCAGGTTTACATCACCCACACCCTCAATGGTCAGACCGACGCTGTTCTCACCGGGATCGAACACACCGTCCTTGCCGGTGCAGTCGTCCTTAAACTTCAGCAGACAGTTGCCGTTTTCCAGGGCGTAAACATTCTTGGTCTTTCCGGTATAAAGCAGCTTGTTTTCCATAATGATCGATCTCCTTCGTATAATAAGGGCTGAGCCCGAATTTACAGTTTTTCCATAACTGCGGCATCCTTCGCCAGAACGGCAGCCGCATCCTTGGCACGCTTTTCATCCAGCTTTCCTGCCAGCTCCGGATCCGAGACTGAAAGGATCTGCATAGCCAGCAGTGCAGCATTGGCACCGCCGTTGATGGCAACGGTGGCCACCGGAATGCCGGTAGGCATCTGCACAGTAGAAAGCAGGGCGTCCATGCCGTCCAGAACGGGTCCCTTGCAGGGAATACCAATGACAGGCAGGGTGGTATTGGCCGCTATGGCACCGGCCAGATGGGCAGCCATGCCCGCCGCAGCAATCAAAACGCCGAAGCCGCTGTCTCTTGCAGAAAGTGCAAAATCCCTGGCTTCGACTGGGGTCCTGTGGGCGGAATAAATATGGACTTCAAAAGGCACGCTGAAAGACTTCAGCATGTCGGTAGCCTTCTGAATGATCGGCAGGTCGCTGTCGCTGCCCATGATGATGCCAACTTTTTTCATCAAATAACCTCCCTAAAAAGCAAAAAAGAGCGCAAATAGCCCTAAGGACCAATGCGCCCAGACGGTCGGCAGTTTCAACTCTCTGTTTCCCTGTGGTGCTCCACAATCCCGTCAGTCGCAGAAAGCTATATTCACTACGGGATTATTCTAACATGCACCTTTTTTTCTGTCAAGGAACAGATATTATCCTTTGTCATTTTTTACTATTTTCACACGAAAGCCCCCGACTGCACCCTTCTTTTTGTGAAACTTTTGACCATGCAGACGGGGGCTATTTTTTTGTGTTGCTCTTTAACGTTCTGTCTTCTTCTTAGTCTCGCAGTAAATGCAGCGATAGATCCCATTTTCCGGGCTCACGCACTTAAATACATGCTCGATCTCCTGCTCGCAGGAGGTGATGCAGCGGGGATTATCACAGTGCAGCTCACCAATCAGCACATCCTGCTCTTGCGGCATCTGCACACCCTTTTCTGCCTCGTCCAGCAGCTTCAGGATCAGAGCCATACGCATGTATTTGCCGTTGAGCGCCTGGCGGAAATAGGCCGCTCTGGGGTCATCATCCACCTTGACGCTGATCTCGTTGACACGGGGCAGCGGGTGCAGGATCCGCATAGACTGCTTGGCAGTCACCAGCTTATCGGGGGTCAGGATGTAGCTGTCCTTTAAACGCTCATATACAGCAGGATCATCGAACCGCTCCCGCTGGATCCGGGTCATGTACAGCACATCCAGCTGAGGCATCGCTTCTTCCAGAGATACTGTCTCCAGATACGGCATACCGTTCTTTTCGAGCACTTCCCGCTTCATGTACTCCGGCAGCTTCAGCTCCTCCGGGGAGATCAGTACGATCTTCACATTCTCATACCGGCTTAGAGCAGAGATCAGAGAATG
The DNA here is from genome assembly GCA_045605575.1 of Faecousia sp. Taxonomy (GTDB): domain Bacteria; phylum Bacillota; class Clostridia; order Oscillospirales; family Oscillospiraceae; genus Faecousia. Next base: position 12,385 of record JAZUQE010000035.1, read on the forward strand.
CACCGTACGGCCATATTTCAGATCACCGCAGCAGCCCACGGTCAATCCATCAAAATGTCCATGCTCCCGGTAGATGGTCAGCAGATCTGCCAGCGTCTGGGTAGGATGGCAGTGACCGCCGTCACCGGCATTGATCACAGGGATACTTGCCGCCTTTGCTGCCACATATGGCGCACCTTCTTTGGGGTGGCGCATAGCCATGATGTCGGCATAGCAGCTGATCATCTTAGCGGTATCCGCTACGCTCTCGCCCTTGGCCGCGGAAGAAGAGCTGGCTTCGGAAAAACCGATCACACTGCCGCCCAGCTCCAGCATAGCCGCTTCAAAGCTCAAGCGGGTGCGGGTAGAGGGCTCAAAAAACAGCGTTGCGAGCTTCTTATACTTGCAGCTTTCCCGGTATTTTTCGGGATGTGCAATGATATCGCAGGCAGTATCCAGAAGTTCCTGCAGCTCTTCTACAGAAAAGTCAACAATATCAATCAAACTACGCATTACTTTGCTCCGTTCACAGCCAGATAGTTTTTGATCCGCTTTACGTTTTCTTCGTTGGCAGGATCCTCTTCCAGATACTCGATGATGTCATACACATCCACAACGGAGTGCACCGGGAAACCGAACTGCTCTTCGATCTCCTGCATGGCACCCTTCTCGGTCTGCCCCTTTTCCTTGCGGTCCACCATAATGAAAGTAGCAATGACCTTGGTGCCTTCCAGATGCTTCAGGATCTCCATGCTCTCCCGGATCGCGGTACCGGCAGTGATGACATCCTCGATAATGACGATCTCTTCACCAGCCTGGGGAACATAGCCAACAAAGGTGCCGCCTTCCCCGTGATCCTTCACTTCCTTGCGGTTGAAGAAGAAAGGAACATTCAGACCGTTCTTGCTCAGCGCCACGGCTGCGGAAATGGACAAAGAAATACCCTTATAAGCAGGACCGTACAGCACAGCTTCCTTCTTGCCCAGCTTGTCAAAATAGGCTTTCGCGTAGAATTCGCCCATCTTGGTGATCTGGTCACCGGTCTTGATCATACCGGCATTGACAAAATAGGGGATCTTACGGCCGGACTTAGCGGTAAAGTCACCGAACTTTAAAACGCCTGCACCCTGCAGGAATTCAATAAACTCTCTCTTATAGGCTTCCATGTTTCTTTCTCCTTTGTCAATATGTTGTAGGGCGGGGGCTTGCTCCCGCCGTGTTCGTATTTTACACGTCAGTTTACCATTCACGCCATTCCTCGGTGATGTCATCTGCGGGGTTTTCCAAACCGCAGGCAACGGCAATGGTTTGGATCAGTTTCCAGATATGTTCTCGTTCCACGGTTTCAATTAAAGCGTAGTCGGTCTTCTCGTTCAGCTTATTCAGCACAAGAACAGCCTTCTTTACGCAATTCATAATGTCCTTATCTGTGGGGGTGGGCAAGGCCGCAAGGGACTCCAGATACTTTGCAAAGATCTCCTCGCATTGATAAATGTTTGAATACGGTAGCGGCGGGAGCAAGCCCCCGCCCTACATTTTTATCTGTTAGTCGCAGAATTCCGCCACGCAGCGCTCATAAGCCGCCACGGGGTCAGCAGCTGCAGTAATGGGACGGCCGACCACAATATAGTCAGAGCCGATTTCCTTGGCAGCAACCGGAGTCATGACCCGCTTCTGATCGCCCACATCGCCGTCAGCAAAGCGAACACCGGGAGTAACCGTCAGGAAGCTCTTGCCACACTTGTCGTGGACCTTACCTGCCTCCAGAGGAGAGCAGACGATGCCGTCCAAACCGGCCTCTTCAGCACACTTGGCATAGTGCATGACTACCTCATCGATGGGTGCATGGATCATCAGATCGTTTTCCATGCTCTCCTGGTCGGTGGAGGTGAGCTGGGTCACAGCAATCAGCAGAGGACGGGTTCCGTCGGGACGGGTCAGTCCTTCCAGGGCAGCCTTCATCATATTCTTGGTGCCGGCAGCGTGCAGATTGGTAATATCCACATCCAGATTGCTGAGGACTGCCATCGCCTTCTTCACAGTGTTTGGAATATCGTGCAGCTTCAGATCCAGGAATATCTTATGGCCACGGGCCTTGATCTGCCGCACGATGGAGGGGCCTTCCGCATAATACAGCTCCATACCGATCTTTACAAAAGGCTTCCGGCCGGTAAACTTGTCCAAAAAGGCAAAGGTTGCCTCAGCGGAGGAAAAATCACATGCTACGATTACATCCTTACCCATTACTTTACGCCTCCAATAATTTCACTTAATGTGTTGATTCTGTACTTGTCCATTACTTCGGGAAGCTTCTCCACGATGTCCCGGCAAGCATAGGGATTGACCAGATTGGCCGCGCCGATCTCAACAGCCGTCGCACCAGCCAGCATCATCTCGATCACATCTTCGGCACTGCTGACGCCGCCCATGCCCACCACGGGGATCTTTACAGCGTTTGCCACCTGGTAGACCATCCGCACTGCCACCGGGAAGATAGCACTGCCGGAAAAGCCGCCCATTTTATTGGCGATCACAGGCTTTCTGCGCATCAGATCGATCCGCATGCCCAGAAGCGTGTTGATCAGGCTGATACCGTCAGCGCCTGCGTCCTCACAAGCCTTTGCAATAGAAACGATATCCGTCACATTGGGAGAAAGCTTGATGATCACGGGCTTTGTGGTCACAGCCTTGACAGCCCGGGTCACCTCCGCAGCCGCCTCGGGCTGGGTGCCGAAGCTCATGCCGCCGCCATGAACATTGGGGCAGCTGACGTTCACTTCCAGCCAGCCAACCTGCTCTTCCTTGTCAAGTTTTTCGCAGGTATAGGCGTAATCTTCCACGCTGAAGCCGGAAACATTTGCCATCACCGGCTTGTGGAAACATTTTTTCAGCTTAGGCAGTTCCTCTGCGATGACCTTTTCCACACCGGGATTCTGCAGCCCCACTGCGTTGATCATGCCGGCGGTGCACTCCGCAATTCTGGGCGTAGGATTGCCAAACCGGGCCTCCCTGGTAGTTCCCTTAAACGAGAAGGTGCCCAGGCAGTTGATATCGTAGATTTCCGCAAACTCATAGCCATAGCCAAAGGTACCGGAGGCAGGAATCACAGGATTATCCAGCGCAATGCCGCACAGATTTACATTCAGTCTTCCCATTTGATCTCCTCCTTCCGCATAACAGGGCCATCCTTGCAGATGCGCTTATACCCCGTCAAGGTCTTGCAGCTGCAGCCCATGCAAGCGCCGAAGCCGCAGCCCATACGCTCCTCAAAGCTCATCTGACCGGAGGTCACAGATGCGCGATATACTGCCTTCAGCATAGGCTCCGGACCGCAGGTGTAGAAATAAGTAGATTCCAGATCCTTCAGCGCATCGGTCACAAATCCTTTGATGCCATAGCTCCCGTCCACCGTCGTCACATAGACCTGGCAGCCCAGCGCACGGAACTCCTCTTCATAGAAGATCTCTTCTTTCTTATTAAAGCCCAGGATCACCGCTGGAGTCTTTCCCTCAGCTACCAGCTGCTTAGCCAGCAGATACATAGGCGGCACACCAACTCCGCCGCCCAGCAGCACAGGCTTGTCTCCTGCCGCCGACAGATCATAGCCATTACCCAGGCCGGTCAAAATGTCCAGCTTTCCGCTTTCCATTTTGCTCATAGCTTCTGTGCCCTTACCCACCGCCTTGTAGATAATGGTCAGTACATCCCCTTCTACATCGCAAACGGAGATGGGGCGGCGCAGAAACAGTCCGTCCAGCTGAATATTCACAAACTGACCGGGAGCAGTAATGGCGGATGTGTCTCCACGCAGTTTCATCCGGTATACACCCGGCACCAGCCGGGTGTTTTCCATAATTTCAAACAAGCTCTGTTTCATGTTATCTCCTTACGAATCGATGGTAGAGACAGTCAGAGTGGTCTCTTCCAGCACGTCCAGCAGCACGCTGACGGTATCCAGAGAGGTAAAGATCGTCACATTGTGCTCCGTGGCGATCTGGCGGATCTGGTGACCGTCGCTCTCCGTGCCGTCCACGCCGGGATCCTTTGTATTGATCACATAGGCAATGTGGCCCTGACGCAGTGCATTGGGGATCTCCTCGCTGCCATCGCTGATCTTGCGCAGCACATGGGTACGAATGCCGTTGCTCTTCAGGAAGATAGCAGTGCCCAGAGTCGCCTCGATGTTGAAGCCCAGGTTGTAGAAACGGCGGATCAGCTCCAGTGCCTCTTCCTTATCCTTATCGGCAATGGTAGCCAGAACAGTACCGTAGTTCTGCAGATGCATACCGGAAGCCTGCAGAGACTTATACAGAGCGCGATTCAGCTTATCGTCATAGCCGATCGCCTCACCGGTGGACTTCATTTCGGGAGACAGGTAGGCATCCAAGCCGCGCAGCTTATTGAAGGAGAACACAGGTGCCTTCACGTACCAACGCTTTTTCTCCTCGGGGTAGATATCAAAGATACCCTGCTCCTTCAGACTCTTACCCAGAATGACCTCCGTGGCGATATCTGCCAAGGAGTAACCGGTAGCCTTGCTCAGGAAGGGTACGGTACGGGAAGAGCGGGGATTGACCTCGATGATAAAGACATTATCATCCTTGTCTACGATGAACTGGATATTGAACAGGCCTACGATCCCAATGCCCAGACCCAGCTTTTTGGCATACTGCAAAATCGTGCCTTTGACCTTATTGCTGATAGAGAATGCAGGATACACGCTCATGGAGTCGCCGGAGTGGACGCCGGTACGCTCTACCAGCTCCATAATGCCGGGAACAAATACATTGATACCGTCGCAGATGGCGTCGACCTCCACTTCCTTGCCCTGGATATACTTATCTACCAGCACAGGCTTGTCCTCGTCGATCCCAACGGCAGTCCGCAGATAGGTGCGCAGCTGCTTTTCGTTGGCAACGATCTGCATCGCGCGGCCGCCCAACACAAAGCTGGGACGCACCAGCACAGGGTAGCCGATCTCTCTGGCCGCAGCAATGCCATCCTCGATCTTGGTGACAGCCTTGCCCTTGGGCTGCGGGATATTCAGCTCGCGCAGCAGATGTTCAAAAGCATTGCGGTCCTCAGCACGGTCGATAGCCGCGCAGTCGGTGCCGATGATCTTCACGCCCCGGTCCGTCAGAGGCTGGGCCAGGTTGATGGCTGTCTGGCCGCCCAGGGAGGCGATCACACCCACAGGCTTCTCAAAGTCGATGATGCTCATCACATCCTCAGGGGTCAGGGGCTCAAAGTAGAGCTTGTCGGCAGTGGTATAGTCGGTAGAGACGGTCTCCGGGTTGTTGTTAATGATAATGGCTTCATAGCCGGAATTTTTAATGGTCGTCACCGCATGGACGGTAGAATAGTCAAATTCCACGCCCTGGCCAATGCGAATGGGGCCAGCGCCCAGCACCACGATCTTCTTCTTATCGGTCAGCACGGAAGCATTCTCGTCGGAGTAGGAAGAATAGAAGTAAGGAATATAGGCATTTGTATGGCAGGTATCCACCATTTTGAACACCGGCACGATGCCCTTTTCCTTGCGGAAGTAGTAGACCTCGATTTCCTTCCAATCCCACAGCTTAGCAATGAACTTGTCGCCAAAGCCCATCTTTTTGGCAGCGCGCAGCACTTCTTCGTTGCCCACATTGGCCTTGAGCTTAGCTTCCATAGCCACGATGCGTTCGATAGTCTCCAGGAAATAGGCTGTGATCTGGGTGATCTCATGGAGCTTCTCCACGCTCACACCCCGGCGCAGCAGCTCAGCAATGGCAAAAATGTTGTCATCCCGGAACAGCTTGATATACTCCAGCAGCTCCTGGGTAGGCACATCGTCAAACTTCGGCATGTGGAAATGGCAAACCCCGATTTCCAGAGAGCGAACACCCTTCAGCAGGCACTCTTCCAGATTAGAGCCGATACCCATGACCTCGCCCGTGGCCTTCATCTGGGTACCCAGGGTATTGGCAGCGGAGGCAAACTTGTCAAAGGGGAACCGGGGCAGCTTGGCGATCACATAGTCAAGCTGAGGCTCAAAGGAGGCATTTGTGTTGGCAATGGCAATATCCTTCAGCTCCATGCCCACAGCGATCTTAGCCGTGACTCGGGCAATAGGATAACCGGAAGCCTTGGATGCCAGCGCAGAAGAACGGGAAACTCTGGGGTTGACCTCGATGAGGTAGTATTCACTGGAGTTGGGATTCAGCGCAAACTGCACATTGCAGCCACCCTCGATCTTCAGTTCCCGGATGATCTTGATTGCAGAATCGTTGAGCATCTTCTTGTCATGCTCAGAAAGGGTCATAATGGGGGCTACGACCAGGCTGTCTCCGGTGTGCACGCCAACAGGGTCAATGTTCTCCATACCGCAGATGGTAATGGCATTGTCGGCAGAGTCACGCATGACCTCGAACTCGATCTCCTTATAGCCCTTCACGCTCTTTTCCACCAGCACCTGATGGACAGGGCTGAGCTTAAAAGCATTCAAGCCGATCTCTACCAGCTCCTCCTCGCTGTAAGCGAAGCCGCCGCCGGTACCGCCCAGGGTAAAGGCGGGCCGCAGGACCACAGGATAGCCGATCCGCTTAGCCGCTTCCTTGGCTTCTTCAATAGAATAGGTGATCTCAGAGGGAATAACAGGCTCACCGATGGATTCACACATCTGCTTGAACAGCTCCCGGTCCTCAGCCCGCTCGATAGAAGCGGAAGAGGTACCCAGCAGCTTGACCCGGCACTCCTTCAGAACGCCCTTCTTCTCCAGCTGCATAGCCAGGTTCAGACCGGTCTGACCGCCGATACCGGGAACAATAGCATCAGGCCGCTCATAACGGATGATCTTTGCAATATATTCCAGCGTCAAAGGCTCCATGTAGACCTTATCTGCAATGGTAGTGTCGGTCATGATGGTGGCGGGGTTGGAGTTGCACAGCACGACCTCATAGCCCTCTTCCTTTAATGCCAAACACGCCTGGGTACCGGCATAGTCAAATTCCGCCGCCTGTCCGATGACAATGGGGCCGGAGCCGATGATCAAAATCTTCCGAATGTCCATTCTCTTAGCCATATTTCAAAAACCTCCTGCGGTATGAATTACAAATTCTGATAGACGATCTTTCCGTCGCAAACAGTAAGCACGCATTTACCGAACAGCTTCCAGCCTTCAAAGGGCGTTGCCTTACCCATGGAAACGAATTTCTCCGGCTCCACAGTCCATTCTTCCGTCAAATCCCAAAGACTCCAACAGTCACCCCTGGGGATGTTGAATCGCTTTCTTGGATTGTCCACCAGCAGCTCCTGAAGCCGCTCCATGGATAGGATCCCAGGCTTTACCAGATGGGTATACAGCACCGGGAACGCCGTTTCCAGGCCCACGATGCCAAAAGCACTCTTTTCCAGCCCTCTGGACTTTTCCTCCGCGCTGTGGGGCGCATGGTCCGTTGCGATCATGTCAATGGTGCCGTCCAAAATACCCGTCAGCAGGGCCTCACGGTCTTGAGCTGACCGCAGAGGGGGGTTCATCTTAAACCGTCCGTCTTCCTGCAGATATTCGTCCGTCAGTACCAGGTAGTGGGGGCCTGTCTCGCAGGTGATGTCCACCCCCTCAGCCTTCGCCTTGCGGATCAGCTCCACGCTTTCCTTGGTAGAAATGTGGCATACATGATATTTGCAACCGATCTGCTTCACAAGCTCAATATCCCGCCGAATCTGCTCCCATTCGCTTTCCGAGCAGATGCCCCGGTGACCGTGAGCCTTGGCGTATTCGCCATCGTGGATATAGCCGCCCTTCAGGAGGTCGTTGACTTCGCAGTGGGCAACGATCAGCTTGTTCAGCTGCTTGGCCTTTTCCATGGCCGCACGCATCATCTCATCGCGCTGCACACCCCTGCCATCATCGGAAAAGCCGATCACATCCGCTGCCATACCTTCCAAATCGGCAAGCTCCTGCCCCTGCTCTCCTACCGTGATTGCACCGTAAGGGTAAACGTGGATACAGGCCCCCTCCCGGATTTTCTCCAGCTGCTGCGCCAGATTAGCCCTGCTGTCCGGCACCGGATTCAGATTGGGCATGGTGCATACATGGGTGTAGCCGCCCGCTGCTGCGGACGCAGAGCCCGTGCGCATGGTCTCTTTATAAGAAAATCCCGGCTCACGAAAATGCACATGCACATCGCAAAAACCGGGAAAAAGAGAATATCCTTTTGTGTCGAAAGGAAGAAGCATTTCAGCCACGGAAGTGGGGACACTTCCCCCCATGGGACAGCCGATGTTCTTCAACTTGCCAACGCCGCTCATAAGAATCCCCTTTCCAGAAAACCGTATTTTGGACATTATACATCAGCTTATGAAGTTTGTCAATTCTTTTATTTGTTCCATGACAGGTCGTCCGCATCCAGATCTTTGTAAGGATATACCCGCTGCCAGCCCTGTGATGTTTTTTGTACGCTGCTGCGGTGCGCGTTCAGCAGCCGCACGATATCATATACATCGATCCAGATCTCCGACAAGCACTCTTTCTGACTTTCATCAAACACCAGCTGCATTCCAAAATGCAGGTGGACCGTCTCGATATTGTTGACATTTTCCTGATCAGAATACCCTGTGCGGCCCATGAAACCGATCACATCCCCGGCCTGTACCATTTCTCCCACTTTGAGCCCTTCTGCAAAGGGATGATCCTTCTGCAAATGCGCATAGTAATAGTAGCGCCTGGAATCAAAGGAACGGATCCCGATCCGCCAGCCACCATAGCGATTCCAGCCCATGGCTTCCACCACGCCGCCCTCTACCGCCACAATGGGCGTACCCAGACTGCCCATCATATCATGCCCCAGATGCCTTCTGGCAAAGCCGAAGGAGCGGCCGACCCCGAAATCATCGCAGTGCGTGTAGCTGTAACCCGCTGCTATGGGTGAAAATGCCTTCAGCCCATAGCTGGCTTGAATGTTTCCCTGCTTTTCAATGGAGAAACTTCCCAAAAGTCCACCAAGCACCGCACTGTATGCTTCGTGATAGTAGTCGTAGTATTGAGAAAGCTCTCCCAACAGCTCCTGGGGCGACAGATCTTTTTTCAGATCCTGAACCGCTTTCTTCACAGATGCAAGCCCGCATTTTCCCCCTGTTCTGCACCCAGCCACCGCCAGAACATCGATCCAGCTGATATGTTTTTCCTGCTGGGACGTGGCAATATCCTGCTCCATGGCATATTTCAAAGATTCATACGGAACCTGAAAATCCACCCATCGAATGGTTTCCGCCTCCGCCTTCGTTACCGGAAGCAAACACAACGCCAGCAAACAAACGATCCACTGCTTCACATCCCTCACCTCTTGGGTAGGATGCACAGCGGTGGACCGAACTATTCACTTCAGATCCCGCTTGATCCCTTCGGCGATGGCGTAAATATCCGCCATGGTGCTGATCGCCGAGATCTGTGTCTTATAGTAGCTGCTGTGGCTCACACCCCGCAGATACCAGGCAAAATGCTTTCTGGCCTCCAGGCAGGCAATATGCTCGCCCTTGTCTTCCAGGGCCATTTCAAACTGCTGCAGCGCCACATCCACCCGATCTGCCAGGCAAGGCCGCTCCGGGATCGTCCCCCCGTCCATCGCTGCGCGAACCTGTGCAAAGATCCAGGGATCTCCAAAGGTAGCTCTGCCGATCATCAAGCCGTCGGCTCCTGTCCACTTTTGGCACCGCAGTGCTGTCTCCGGACTGACGATGTCGCCGTTGGCGATCACCGGTACGGATAGCTGCTCCTTGACCTTGCGGATCCAGTCCCAGTCCGCCACACCGGAGTAGAGCATGCTCCTGGTCCTTCCGTGGACGCTGATCATCGCAGCGCCCGCCTGCTCCATCCGCTTGGTAAAATCCAATACATTCACCGAGCCCTTATCCCAGCCCAAGCGGCATTTGACCGTCACCGGCACTTCCACCGCCGCCGCAACAGCCTTTACGATAGCCTCTGCCAGCTCCGGTGTCCGCATCAGGCCGCAGCCGTCACCGGAATTCGCGATCTTGGGCATAGGACAGCCCATATTGATGTCGAGAAAGTCGCAGCCGGAGATATCCAGCGCCAACCGAGCTCCCTCCGCCATGATCTGCGGATCGTTTCCAAATATCTGCGCACCGCAAAGCCCTGTGGGAGTCTTTTTCAAAAGCGCAGCACTTTTTTTGTCCTTATATACCAGCGCCCTGGAGGACACCATCTCCGTCACCGTAATATCTGCACCCAGCCGGGCGCAAATCTCACGGAAGCCCAAGTCCGTCACCCCGGCCATTGGGCCCAGGATCAACGGAGTTTCCATTTCAAAGTTTCCAAGCCGCATAGCGTCACCTCCCAATCGGGAGGCATTATAGCATATTCTGCCGCTTTTCGCAAGTCAAAGAATGCTGGTCAGCAGCCATACCAGTCCGGTGACTGCCGCGCCTCCGAAGGCCCACAGCGGACCGAAAGCCGAAAGCCGCTTCCTTCTCCCCTGCTCCGGATTGCGGATCAGCTTTTTCGCCTCCTGTAAAAGCATTTCATCCGTCACGCCGCCCTGCTGCATGGCGTTTTCATGCAAAATAAAGATCGCCTGTTCAAAAAGCTTCGGTTCCGGGGCATGAACAACGATCACCTGTCTGGAAATACCCTTTACCATATTTACCACCTCTTGGAAGCAGTATGCCCCTTTCTTCACTTTTCATTCTCTGAGCGAAGCTTTCAAGACATTACCGGGATCACTCTGAAAATGCCGCCGACATGAGTCTTGCTGCCATGCAGAAGCCATCTCGAAAAGCTTGTGCAGTAAGCGCTTCTATATATTCATCCACACAGCACATATATGCTTCCACTGTGCGGGTATCGCGCTTGTCAGCATTTTCGTTCAGCGCTTCCTTATATCGCTCGATGCGCACGACAAGCTTTTCTATTTCCGGATCCCCGATACCACAATTCTCTCTCGGGGCAGTGTTTCCGCTCCACAGATCCGTAATCGCATTGTACGTAGTATCACCCAGAAAACATTTTAACCTGTTTTAGGTTAAAAGCCAATCATCTAATTCAGATTATCGTACAATGATAATGAGGTGGCAAACTATGTATGCAAGGATCCGAAGCCTTCATGAATACAAAGACTTATCATAAAACAGCTCGCGCTGCTGTTAGGTATGTCACAAGTATGAAACCGGAGAGAATGACATTCCGACCCATGTTCTGATCAAGCTTGTCGACTTTTACGCCGCAACAACAGAATATATACTTGGCGTGTTGTTAAAAAGTAGTGCTCTGCATTCTTTTACCGCATCAAAAAGCAAAGAGAGGCTGATTGCAGCCTCTCTTTCTATTCTCTAAACTTCGGCCTCTTATAGCGCCCCTTCGGCTCCCATTCCGGCAGAGGATACCGCTGCATGGCCCCGAATATCCGCTCCTTCAGATCCGGATACCGGGCGCTGAGTTCGAAGATCAACTGCTTGATCTCCTCACGCTTGGTGGTCTTGTCCACCGGGCAGCGGTTATCGATCACCGGCAAGCTCTCCCTAACCGCGAAGTTGTCGATGGTCTTTTCGTGAATGTACAGCATAGGACGGATCTGCGTAATGCCGGTCCTGTCCAGATCCGTCACGGGCTGGAAGCAGCTGATGCGCCCCTCGTACAAAAGTGACATTAGGAACGTCTCCACCGCGTCATCATAATGATGTCCAAGCGCAAGTTTGTTCAGTCCCCGATCCAAAAGGGTCTGATTCAGCGCTCCCCTGCGCATTTTGGCGCACATGGAGCAGGGATTTTTCTCCTTCCGGTATTCAAAGATCACCGGGCCGATCTCCGTTTTGGTAATAATATAAGGCACCTCCAGCTGCTCACACAGCTGCGCCACCGGGCCGTAATCCATCCCCAGTCCCATGTCGATGGTGATCGCCTCCAGATCAAACAGGCTGGGATCATACTTGCGAAGGCCCGCCAGCAGCACCAGCAGCACCAGTGAATCCTTGCCGCCGGAAACGCCCACCGCGATCCGGTCACCCCGTTCGATCATTTTATAATCTTCCACACATCGGCGGACCAATCCTACAAGCTTCTGCATCACAATAATCCTTCCGTTTTTCTGAAAATGCAAAGTGAGCATTTAAGAGCATTTGCGAGTATTTAAAAGGAAACGAGAGTTTCTTTCATGTTTCGCAAATTTATTCAAAAAAGCTGTTGACTTTTTAAAACACATATGGTATAAAATTCAAGCGTCTTGAGAGTATTCTACTCTCTACCAAAGAATTTGTCAAAATATTTTAACCTATCGGAGGAACGAATATGTCCACTACCCTGCTGAAAAAGGAGACCCTTGAGCGCAAGTGGTACGTCCTGGATGCCGCCGGTAAGCCCCTGGGCCGTACCGCCGTCATCGCTGCCAACCTGCTGCGCGGCAAGCACAAGGTCGACTTCACCCCCAATGTTGACTGCGGCGACTATGTCATCATCATCAACACCGACAAGGCTATTCTGACCGGCAAGAAGCTGGAGCAGAAGACCTACTACCGCGTTTCCGGCTGGATCGGCGGTCTGAAGGAAACCAAGGCCCGCATCATGATGGAGAAGCGCTCCGACTATGCTGTTGAGCTGGCTGTCAAGGGCATGCTGCCCAAGAACGCCCTGGGCCGCAGCTGCATGGGCCGCCTGCACCTGTACAAGGGCAATGAGCATCCCCATGCTGCCCAGAAGCCCGAAGCCTGGACCCTGGACTAATTGGAGGTAACGAACTATGTACGAAAGCAAGAAGAAGTATAGCTACGGCACCGGCCGCCGTAAGTCCAGTGTTGCCCGCGTTCGTCTGTACGAGAACGGCACCGGCACCATTACCATCAACGGCCGCGACATCGACGAGTACTTCGGTCTGGTGACCCTGAAGCTGATCGTCCGTCAGCCTCTGGTCACCACCGACATGCTGGGCAAGGTTGACATCGTTGTCACCGTCGCCGGCGGCGGCGTTTCCGGCCAGGCCGGCGCCATCCGCCATGGCATCTCCCGCGCTCTGGTCGTCCTGAATCCCGAGTTCCGCGCTGCCCTGAAGGCTGCCGGCTTCCTGACCCGTGACCCCAGAATGAAGGAAAGAAAGAAGTACGGTCTGAAGGCTGCCCGTCGTGCACCTCAGTTCAGCAAGCGTTGATCGCCCGTATTTCCAATTTGTATGGCTTACCCCCGGAAAACTCAGGTTTTCCGGGGGTTTCTATATACTTTGAACAACCTTTCCCGGCCTTATTGTAATCCCATGATATAACAGACCAAGATCATGATTGATATGATCGTCCAGCTTATATATCTGCCTTTCAATTCCCATTCAGAAGGCTCTGCAAGATCAGCATCGGCAATCCGGAAAGACAGCCTATACCGGAATAGCTCATCAGCAAACAGAATAGAGATCGTATTTACGATTGAGAAAAACACGCCTAAAACCCAAAATATCCAATTCCCTTTGTGTGTCAATTCCGGCCCCTTCATCAGCTTTAAGACCGTGGTTACAGAAGGCTCCATCGGATCGATCACGTTTCCGTCGCCATCTACAGCCACGCCGCTGCTGGTGACCGCAACCACCGAGCTAAAACCACTTCCATCTTCATTAACTATCATCAGCCCGGTTCTGGAGGTGCCGATCTGATAGATACCACCGCGGAAAAGGATCTCATCCCCCACCCTGACCTCAACACCGGTCATATGTGCGCTCAACTGTGTATCTTTCGGGATCGCTGTAGGATCTTCCTTCGCTGTGTAAGGTCCGTATGCCTTTTCCCCATATCGGAAGGTAATCGTCTTATCCGAGCTTGCCGTGAAGCTGGCTTTCACCCCATCGATGGTCCCGGAATAAACTGTGTTTCCATTTTCGTGGGCAGGCAGCAGGATCTCATCCTTGTAAAGGAAACCGTCCCGAGATGTGACAGTGCCATAGGCCACGCAGAAAACCACAGCCATCACAGCCAGCAAAATCAGAACACCCTTTTGATATCGGTCCAGTTCTTTGAATAACCACATGACATTGTCTTCCTTTCTTGCCGGGTAATACTTCATAGATCAGTATCCAAGCCATTTTTTGCATTTTAACATAGAACATTCCACACTTCAAGTGCTTTCCAGCATCCTTATCTTGCATGGTCATTGCACGCCAACGGTTTTTTACATAACATATTGAAATTTTTTCCAAGGCAAACTATAATAAGGCAGCAAACAACAGATTAACATACGGAGGTTTCCCATGGATCGCAAAAAAATGTTAGCAGAGCGCCAGTGGGTCCGCAATCAGCTGTCCTGCGTTGCGGATTTCTGGCTGAAAAACGGCTGGGATCACGAGCACGGTGGTGTTTATACGTGCCTGGATCGGAGCGGTCAGCTCTATTCCACCGATAAGAGTGTCTGGATGCAGGGCCGTTGCGGGTGGACCTATGCATACCTGTGCAGTGTCTACGGTGTGCGGGAAGACTGGCTGCATTTTTCTAAAAGCTGCATCGACTTTCTGGAAGAGCACTGTGTCAACCACGATGCGGACGGCAGACTGTATTTCACCGTGGAGGCCGATGGCACTCCTCTGCGCCAGCGCCGCTACTGTTACTCGGAAGCCTTCTACTGCATCGCCAATGCCGAATACTACGGCGTTACCGGTAAGCGGGAGCATCTGCTTCGTGCCCGCAGAGCTTACGATCTGTACTGGAATTTGAACCATGGCATGGACGACCCCACCGGCATGGGACCCAAATCCACCCGCAGTGGCCGCAGCCTTGGCATTCCCATGATCATTCTGAATGTGACCGGCGTCATGAAGCGCGTAGACCCCGAGCAGCAGGATCTGTATGACGAGCGTGCCCGGGAGTGCGTAGCGGATATTTTTAACTACCATGTCAAGCCCGACCTGGGCTGCACCCTGGAAAGCGTCTGCCTGGATGGTACGCCCCGGCTTCATGTTACCGAAGGCCGCATGGTCAATCCCGGCCATGACATCGAGTGCGCATGGTTCTTGATGGACTATGCCAACCAGATCGGCAACAAGGATCTGCACGCAAAGGCAGTGAATGTCTTCGATATGGCCTTTTCCAAGGGCTGGGACGAAGAATTCGGCGGCATTTTGTACTTCCAGGACTGCCTGGGCAATCCCCCCGAGGCCTATGAGCACGATATGAAGCTCTGGTGGCCTCACAACGAAGCCCTGATTGCTTCCATGATGATCTACCGCGACACCGGGGACGAAGCATACTTAGATATCTTCTATCGGCTTCTGGATTACTGCAAGCAGCACTTTGCTGACGAATACGGAGAATGGTACGGCTATCTGCGCCGGGATGGCAACCCCACCCTGCCCGCCTGCAAGGGCTCTACCTTCAAAGGCCCCTTCCATGTTCCCCGCTGCCTGATCCTGCTGGATCGCATGATGACCGAAATTCTCGAAGCATAAATTTCTCCCCGGAAACAGCCGTTTCCGGGGAGCTTTCCTCTTACCTGTGGATCAATCCTTACGTGACTTTCTCACGGTAATCTCCTCTTCTATCCTATATACTTAACACAACGAAAGAAAAGGCAGGTCCCTTTTATGGAAGCTTTTAGTGTAAAGGAGTATCTCAATCTGAAAATGCCGACCCAGGAGCTGGCAGTCAGCGACCAAACGCGGATCCAGCTTGCCCTGGGGGCTTTGGGCTACGAAAACGTAACCTTTCCTCTGCCCGTCCTTCGGAAATTATATCCCCTTTGCCGGGATGCCGGGTTTAACATTACCGTCACCCTGGTGCATCGGGAACTGGACTGGGTCATCACGGATGTGGAGCCCGGAGACCGCCGCAGTCACCATTACGGTCTTGCGGTGGACTACGGTTCGACCACCATTATCATGCAGCTGGTGGATCTGCATTCCGGTGCAGTGATTGGAGAAGAGCAGGCTGTAAACGACCAGATCCTCTATGGGACTGACATCCTATCCCGCATTACCTTCTCTGTGGAAGACAGCGCCCATGGCCGAATGCTCCAAACAGCTACAATTGACACTTTCCACCGTCTCTTGGAGCAGCTGACAGCTTCCACCGGGATCCATACCGACAAATGCCCCATCATGATCCTATCCGGCAACACCACCATGATCCACTTCCTGCTGGGACTGAACCCATGGCCGGTATTTGCTTCTCCCTTTGCTCCCATAAGTACCGATCCTGGCTTTCTCTGGGGCCACGAACTTGGCATGCGGTTTGAAGGACTGGTTTATATACTTCCCTCTGCCTCCAATTATGTAGGCGGTGACATTGTAAGCGGTCTTTTGACGCTGAATATGCATAAGCAAGAAGAAACCAGTCTATTCTTTGACATCGGCACCAACGGGGAACTGGTTATCGGAAACAAGAATTGGATGATAGCTGGAGCCGGTGCGGCCGGTCCGGCGCTGGAAGGCTACATCAGTCGCTTTGGGATGCGCGCCGCGGAAGGTGCTATCGATTCCGTAAAGATCCGGGGACAGACACTAACCTATACTGCCATTGGGAATCAGAAACCCATCGGCATCTGCGGCAGCGGCATCATCGATCTGATGGCCCAGATGCGGCTTCACGGCTGGATCAATATTGCGGGTGAACTAGAGCCGGCTGCCTCCGATCGTATCATTTATCTGGAAGATGAAAATGAGTACGCAGCTGTTTATGCAGCAGCAGCGGAGTCAGCAACAGGCCAGCCCCTCTATTTCTCCCAAACCGATATTGCCCAGTACCTGGATACCAAAGCCGCAGCCTATACCATGATCGAGTGCTTGCTTGAATCCGCAGGTGTTGCGGCAGAGGAACTTTCCCGTTGCTATTTGTCCGGTGCTTTTCCCACCCACTCCGATCTGGAATCCGCCATTACCATCGGCATTTTTCCGGATCTGCCCCGAGAAAAATATACCGTTGTCTCCAATACCTCTCTGGACGGAGCCAGAACCCTGCTGCTGGATCACAGCCGCTTACAGGAAGCAAAGGACTTGGCTGAAAATATGTACTGCTTCCAGTTTGCCTCCATTCCTGACTTTCTGATCAGAATGCAGGCATCCAAATTCATCCCGCACACGGATCTGAACCGCTTTCCCAGTGTAAGAACACAGCTCGATCTCCAAGTCTCAGAAAATGGATGAATCGGTTTTGACGGATTCAGATACCTTTTGCCCATTTTTCTATAACACCCCAAAAAACGAGGGGCGTGCCGCGGCACGCCCCGAATTTTATGAAATCAAATTGACAGGAGCTCATTCAAAGCAGTCCCGATGCGCTATAACGTAAGCATAATTCAGTTGTTCCAAATCATCCTCGTAATCATAAAATGCATCGTCACACGCATTGAATACATCCTCACAGTCCAAACTGTCCAGCAGTTCCTGCCTTTCCTCCTGATCCGTCGGAACAGTACCTCCAAATACCGCCAGGGCTTTTTGGCAGATCTCAGCAGTTTTTAAAGCGCCGATCTTTGTAAATGCGTCTACCAATTCATTTGCACAGTTGCCGCTGTAATTATAAAAGTACTGGTCAAAGCCGCCATTGTTAACTTCCTGCTCCAATATTTGCGTAACAAAGAATACCCGCTCATGTTCATTCAGCTTTTCGATCGCATCACCGTATTCGCACTTTTCGCAAAGCAAACCAATCAAATCTACCAAAAAATTTGTCACATCATGGTCCTTTTCCCAAAAATCACACATGCACATATAGCCTCCCATTCGCCAGAATAATACATATCGTCTAAGGGATCTTGCTTTTTTAAGTATATACATACTTATTTACAAAGTCAATTCCAGCAAATGGGAAAGTTAGCGAAATACCGCTCATTGACATCCCCCTCTTTCTTGCTTATAATGATCGTATCAGCAGACGCCAGACTGCACATCACAGGAGGTGCCCCATGAAACAGAATCGACATGTTCCGACAATTTACAGAGTGCTGATAATGGCACTCAGTGTTGCGCTGTGCATTGGTCTGCTCAGTGCATGCAGCATCACCGACATTCTCTCCAAAGGCACAGATTTGATCGACAAGCTGGCACAAGACGTGACCGGTCCCTCCGGTGCTGCAAATGATCCTTCCAAGGATACGCTCCCTCCGTTTACCTTTTCCCCAGGCTTATTTGATCCGACCAGCAGCACCACAGAAGCTATAACCGATCCAACCTTCTCCACAGATCCGGCAGATACCCGCTGCGGCATTGTAAAACCGGATACCCTCCCCCTTTATGCTGGCCCCAGCCAAACCTACGACCAGGTGGACTCGCTGAAATGCGGTCAGCGCGTCCGGATATTGCACATAGAAAATGGCTGGGTGTATGTCGCCGGTGGATGGGCCTTGCTGGAGCACTTCTACATAGAAGGTGACATTGGTACGAACTTTGCAGGCAACAGCACCGTAACCGGTACCGATGTAAATCTGCGGGAAGGTCCCGGCCGAAACTACGAGATCCTTAATCGCCATAACACTGGTGATCAGCTATATATTTACGAACAGATCTATGCAGATGATCTCTGGTGGGGCTGCACAGGCACCGGCTGGATCTGTATGGACTATGTCTACATCAACGCTACTATGGGTGAGCACTATGGCTTTGCCACTGTTACAGGCGATGTGGTAAACATCCGCCAGGGTCCCGGCACCAATCACAGCGTAGTTGGCAGTGTCAAAGAGGGGCAGGTTCTGGAGGTGTTCCATTATATCACCGTCAAGGGTGTGAAATGGTGCTGCATTGACCGAGGCTGGATCTGCATGGACTATGTCCACTTTGTTGCCCACTCCTGATACAGCGTAAAAGGGGCTGTCTCACTAATAAAGTGAGGCAGCCCTAAAAAAATCAGAGCTCCGGCTCTGTAGAAGACCCGGGGGGGGGGGTAAAATAAAGTCGGGGCAC
>JAZUQE010000036.1:0-6626 GCA_045605575.1 Faecousia sp.
CAAGCCCAACGGCACTGTCCCCTCAGGCAAGGTCTTCGTGGACGGCACCGGTGTGGGCGACGTGGGCGCCGTGGTGCTCCGCGACCGCAAGCACCTGGCCCAGGACGGCATGATCGTGGTGTGCGTGAACCTGAGCGCCCAGAACGGCGAGATCGTCACCGGCCCCGACATCATCACCCGCGGCTTCATCTATGTCAAGGAGTCCGAGGAGCTGATGGAGTCCCTGCGGGAGGTTGCCGAGGAAGCCATCGACCGCTGCCGCCGCAAGCGCATCCGGGACTGGAGCACCATCAAGACCGCCATCAAGAACGACATCTCCGGCTACCTCTACAAGACCACCAAGCGCAATCCCATGATCCTGCCTGTGATCATGGAGGTGTAAGCGACAAAAACGGACACCCAAGGTAGCATCCAATAAGACAGTATGAAAACTACTGACATAGGGTAGCTGCCAAGCAGAGTGCAGCAGCAAAAACGAGCGATATCCGGTTCATTATGAACGAGATATCGCTTGTTTTTCTTTTGTCCAAATCAAATTATGACGAAACCCGCCAGTGCTGGCACACCTTACGATGCCAATCCTGGCGGATTTTCACATTTTTTCAATTAAAGCAAAAACAACTGCTTGCTGCTCTTCACTTAATCTTGCCCAACGCTCCAATAGCTTCTGCTGAGAATCAGTCAGCGAAACAGGTGCATCGACTTCGACAAATAACGGAATAAAAAGAAAACCGTCTATCTTGAAAACAACCCCAAAACTGTTATATAATTAAAGAAGAAGGTTTGAAGCAAGTGAGATTATGACATATTGCGTTATCGCAGAAATTACCTAAGGAGAACGAATTGCCATACCACTTAAGCGGACCGGTTCGCAATGACAGCTAAGAATGAAAAAAGGAGGATAATTTATGAGTTTTTTGAAACGGGCCATTCGGGATGCCGTCAGTCAGGGTATCAGCAAGGGCATCGGCGATGCCGTGGGCAAGGCCGTCCGGGAGGTGGTGGAACCCAGGGCCACCGAGTATGCAAACAAAGCTGCTGACCGCTTTGACCAGGCGGCGGGCAATGCCGCCCAGGAAGCAAGAAAAACCACATCCTCTCTGGAGGGTGCCTTTGCCAATCTGGAACGCTCCATGCAGTGCTATGCCACCCAGATGGGCAAGAACACGAAGATCTGTCCCGGCTGCGGCCAGCCTACCACAGCGGAAAAGACCTTCTGCCCCGCCTGCGGTGCCAAGCTCCCGGAGCAGACCGTAGCAGAAGGCGCGGTTTGTCCCTCCTGCGGCAAGCAGAACACCATCGGCACAAAATACTGCGAAGACTGCGGTACCAAGCTCCCTGCGGCAGTTGCCGAGGAACAGGCACAGAGAGCAAAGGATGAAGCAGAACTTAATCAATGGGACACCATGCTTCCCCAGTATCCCAAGTGGACCTGTGGCGGCAGCGAATATAATCTGGAAGAATATGACCCCGGTGTGATCTACTTCTCCGCAGGCTATAACGGCGACACCAACGCCGCCCACCGGGCCCTGGAGCAGTACCGGCAGATTCTGATCGCAGACGGTTTCCGTCCCGCAGGCCAGTACCCCAGCCCCGGACAGCTTTTCAAGCGCATCGACGGTGTGGTGTACAATGCGGACACCGAGCATGGCTTCGAGGGCGACCCGGACCGGCTGTCCATCGGCTTCTGCATCCGGGAACCCCATGGTGGCTTTGACTATGTAAAACCGGAGCCGAAGAAAAGCAGGGACATCGGTTTGGATGACCTGAAGGATCTGAAAAAACTGTTTCGCCGATAAGGACAAAAGGGCGGTGACCAATCCGGTCACCGCCTCATCTCTTTTTACGGAAAAGTATGCAAGATTCAAATTTTATCCACACTTTGCACTCCGGAAAAATTATTGATAAAATTTAGCAAACATGGGAACCATTTGTCCTTAGGAACCAGGGCGCACTTCTATACATGGTCTGCGACCATGTAGTGCGTCCTACGGAGTTTACAGCGAAGATATCTGAATATCCTCGCTGTCCTGCATCACTTTTGTTCCGTACAAGAGGCTGCACCCCTTGCGATGCTTCGCATCTATCCTTGCCCAAATAGGGCACAACCATAGTTCTGACGAACCGCATTTGTTCCCTATTTTCATTTTCAAAACAACAATCATAGGAACATCATTAAAGAGCTCTATTTGAAGGACAGCTACAACTACATTGGCATTCTTCCTGCAGCATTGCTCTAATGATATGAAAAACGGGAAATGGCATGACCGAAATCATGCCATTTCCCGAAAACAATACACTGTTTTATTGGACAGCGCCTCACGGGTGTCCGTTTTTTTATTCCGTCTGTTCCGGGTAGGCGATGGCCTCGTAGGCCAGCACATAGGCCGCATCCACATCGCACTTTTTCCACAGGTACAGCGCCGTCAGGAGGACAAAGTACAGGATCAGCGAGCCGAACAGCAGCACCGTTTTGTTGATGCTCCCCCCAATGCCCAGCGCCCCCAGGATGGCATCCAGAGAGCCCACGCCGGCAGCGAGTACCGTCAGCGCATGATACCACCAGAACCGCAGGTCGAGCCTGAAGATCTGCATTTTATGTCCCCGCATGAGCCGCATGCTCTCAAAATGGGCCCGGAAGCCGCCGATGGGGCGCTCCACCAGCAGATAGCCGGACATCCGGAAGCCGTAGCTCAGCCAGATGTAGCAGGGCACGAACACCACCAGGGTCAGGATCACCATGGGGATCATGGCCGCGGCCATGGCCTCGGCGGGCAGCAGCTCCAGATTGACCGCACCCTCCGGAGTGATGAGATTGGGATCCGCCAGCACCGGCCCCATGAGCTGCTCAAACCGAACGCCCAGGGGAGACATGGTGAACAGGACCGCCGCCAGGTTCGCGGAGGCCAGCATCAGCAGAAAGCAGGTCATAAACTCGAAGAACAGACCGCCGAGGATCCGTGTGAACCGGCGGAAGCCGCCGGTCAGATCCCCCAGCCGGGGTGCGCCGCCCCGAACCATGCCCAGCATGGCCAGCAGGAAGCCCGCCGACCAGAAGGGGCCGAAGAACATGTTTACATAACTCAAAACCGTCTGGATGGTCTGAAGCACCGACCGCATCCCCAGTCCGCCCAGACCGCCGGTCTGGCCGATTTGGGATTCCAGAAACAGATTCAGGCCATTGGAGCCCAGGCTCAGGGCGGCGATCACGCCGCAGTAGACCAGCACCAGCACCCTGGTCTCCCGCCGGAAGCCCGCAGCCAGGTCTTTTCCCCGGGTCTGCAGCTCCCTTGTATTCAAAAACACCATAATGATTCCTCCGAAGTCAGAAACAGATAAGAAAAGTGTATACCAAACCGGTAAAAATAGCAAATAAAATTTTTATGACCTTTTGCGCGGAGCGCAGGCAGAAACCCGAACGTCCGCACAGCAAAACAGACCCGCTCCTGAGTTGGAGCAGGTCTGTTTTGGTTCATGGAATGCTGCGCCCGCTGTCTGATCAGAAATTCTCCGCCTGGTTCCACCGGTTCTGGCTCTGCAGATCCCGGTAGAAGCTGGCCCGGCTGACACCCTTGTAGGGCTCCAGCAGCAGGTTGCCGATGCCGAAGGTGAGGGCCGCCAGGATCGCCCAGCCGATGAAGGTCAGCTCCAGCCAAAACAGCTCCATTTTGTGCCCCTTCATCATCACGCGGCTGCGCTGGAGGGCATCCCAACCGGAGCAATCGGGATCCTCCGCCATGATGTAGGGTGCCATGGCGTAGCCGTAGGTCAGCATCACGCCGGGGATGACGAACAGCAGCATGCCCAGGAAGATCATCAGGCCGCTCAACACATTCATGGCCAGGGCCTGGAAAAACCGGGAAAAGCCGGAGAGCAGATCGGCAAATTCCGCCTCCCGGCGGTCGATCAGGTTCATGGTGTACCGGGCCTTGCCCAAGTCCATGACGCCGCCGAAGGCCAGATGCACCAGCAGCAGGAGCACGCCGATGGAAAGGATCACCGGCGCGGCCAGGCCGATGGTGGTTTCCAAAAACCGCTGAAGCTGCTCGGGCATGGCTACCTGAACGGTCTGGCTGCCTTCAAATTTGATGTTGATCTCAGGGGAATTGTTGCTTCCGGCCACGATTCCCGCCACAAAGAACACCGCCGCGGCGGTGATCCAGTTGCCCCGGAGCGCCTCTCTCGCTCTGGCGCGATGGTCGTATGCTTCCATATGGATCCCTTCCTTTCTGTTTTTTCCAGTATAGCACGGAACACAGCCGGATTCAATGGAACAAATTCTGAACTTTTCTGAATTTTCACAAATCGGCAACACAGCCCTCCTGCCCGCATACAATATCAGGAGGTGATCTTATGTCCATTGTCCCAACGGACGTTCCCATGACCCCCGCGCTGGCGGACTCCCTGGTGGATCGGCTGGCGGCGGAATATCCTTCCATCCGTGCCGAGACCCTGGCCTCCACGGCCTACGGCCGCCCCATCCGTGCCCTGACCATTGGCACCGGCCAGCGGCGGGTGCTCTATTCCGCCGCCCACCATGCCAACGAATGGCTCACCGCCACGGTGCTGCTGAAATTTGCCGAGGACTACGCCGAGGCCCTCCGGTCAGAGGGCGCCATCGGCGGCGTATCCGCCCGGGAGCTGTCGGATGCCGCAACCATCTCCCTGGTGCCCATGGTCAACCCAGATGGGGTCGCACTTGTGACCGGGGCGCTGACCCCCGGCGACGAACAGTATGAGCAGGCGAGGGAGCTTTCCCGCAACTACCCGAATATCCCCTTCCCGGAGGGCTGGAAGGCCAACCTTCTGGGGGTGGATCTGAACCTTCAGTACCACGCCGGGTGGCTGCAGGCGAGGGAGATCAAATTCTCCCAGGGCTACATCCGCCCCGGCCCCCGGGATTATGTGGGGCGCTTCCCCCTGAGCCAGATCGAAGCCCAGGCCCTCTACGACTATACCGAGCGCATCGATCCCGCCCTCGTCATCGCCTGGCACAGCCAGGGGCAGGTGATCTACTGGCAGTACGGCGGCATCGAGGTTCCCAACGCCCGGGAGCTGGCAGAGCGGTTCGCTGCGCTTAGCGGCTACCGATTGGAGGATACGCCCTACGCCAGCTCCTTCGCCGGCTACAAGGACTGGTTCATCCAGCGCTACCGCCGCCCCGGCTTCACCATCGAGGTGGGCACCGGCACCAACCCTCTGCCCATCAGCCAGTTCGAGGAAATCTACGCCGCCAGCCTCCCCATCCTCGTCACCGGAGCCACGGGTTGACAACCCCGCTGAAAACATGGTAGAATATATAAGCTGAAAGATATGCATGCATGGTGAAATGAAGCAAAGGCTTTCCGGGAGGTATCTTATGAAACGTTGGATTATAACGCTGATGAGCATCCTGATGCTGCTGGGATTGACTGCCTGTGCCTCGGCACCGGATGAAACCAGCATCCCCGGGGAAGCCTGTGATCTGGCTTATGATATGACGAACTATGGGTTCTTTTCGGAGATCTTCGAGGAAAAATCCGTGGACGAATGGACTTCCATGGGTCAGTACACCATGCTTTTGAAGGGGCTTCACACGCCTGTTGTTGTGAGCATGGATGGCACGGATGTTTTGTCGATCGGGGCCTATGACCAGACTGTGGGGCTGGGAGAGGCCGGACTGGCAGATGAATACCATGAGGGTCTGAGCCCGGTCTACTTCATCGGCTCAACCCAGGATGCCGTTGTGATCCGGGTGTCCGGCGGAGAATCCTCCGATGACAGCATTCTGATCGCCAAGGACCGGACTTACACCTTCCTGCAGGAGACGGACTGCGACACCAACTTTTTTGTGGGAGAGGACGGCACACTGGAATACCGCCGCACCTGGAACGATCCGGATGATTATGAAGAAATGGGGTTCTATGCCCTCGAAGTCTGTACCGCCCGGGATGAGGTTCTCTACGAAACCGGCCGCGCCGAAATCGCGGACGGAGAGCTGGTCCTGACCGCAGAGGAAACCGTCGTTTTCTCGGATGTATTCGACCCGGACGCCCTGTTTGCCGAAGCAAAGACCGCAGGCGAATTTGAAGCATACGATTCGGTCGATGCCCTGCTGGCCGCCAACAAAGATTAAAAACAGGCCCGGCGGATTTGGGTGCTGTCACCTTAGGGAAGGTTTTCCGCACAGTGGATAACTGAAAGTGGAAAGTGGAAAGTTATGGATAGTGTCTTGGAACAGAAAAGCTTTCAGTTTGCAATACGAATCGTAAATCTGTGCAAGCATCTACGCAGCACCAAAAAAGAGTATACACTTTCAAAGCAGCTTCTGCGTTCCGGAACCAGTATAGGGGCAAACATCGCAGAAGCACAGCAAGCGCAGAGCAAAGCAGATTTTATCTCTAAACTCAGCATTGCATTGAAAGAAACGACAGAAACAAAATACTGGATCAGGCTGATGTGTGCAACCGAATACTTGTCGCCACAAGCGTATCAATCGATTTTTTCCGATTGTGTGGAGTTGGAAAAAATGCTGGTATCCAGCATCAAAACCTCAAAGAGCAATTAACTGTCCACTTTCAACTTTCAACTTAATCATATGCGGGCATGGTGGAATTGGTAGACTCGGTGGATTTAGGTTCCACTGC
>JAZUQE010000037.1:0-29717 GCA_045605575.1 Faecousia sp.
GGGGGGCCGGGGGACAATCCGAAGGGCCCCGTGCGGCTCTCTGGATACTTTCTGGCCGGACAGAAAGTATCATCACCTGCGTTTCTTTTGCTTCTGTTCCTCTATCCTTGCAGGTAGTATTTCTTGATAGACTGACACCCCAAAAGTGTCTAACTTTTGGGGTGTATATCCATTTAGGCGCATTTTCAAGCCTGTTGCAGATGCTTCCGATCTGCCAGCCAGCCGATGGCCATAATCACGACAAATACGATCAAGTACCAGACGCAGGCCATGCCATGGCTGATGATGCAAGCCAGGATCATAAACAAACTGCCGCAGATGGCCAAAACAGGCAGCACGAAGCGGTGTACCACACTCTGATCCTTCTCCTTACGCATCCACTGGATCAGGATGGGCAGATACATCAGATAAATGGTGATGATGGGCAACTCTGTGGAGTCAAATACAAAGGGACCGGTCCAGATGCCCGCCAGATTGGAACAATAGAAATACAGGAACCAGGCCGCCGTGACCATCAAGGCAAAGACCGCGGAGTTATTCGGCATATTGGTCTTTTCATCCACCTGCCCATAGACCTCCGGTGCGGGTCCTCTGCCGCGGGATGCCAGAGAGTACATACCCCGGGAACAGCCCAGCATCAGACCGTTGGTCGTGCCCAGGCAGGATACCACAATAAACAGGTTCAAAATATTACCCAACACCCCGCCAAAGATATTGGTGAACGCTATCGTAGCACCTTGATCGATCAGCTGCTGGTTTGTAGCGCCGCCCGCCACACCGATATAGTAGAAAATATACACAGCCGCGATGACGATGCCGCCAATGGTCAGCGCCAGAGGCAGATTGCGCTTGGAGTCCTTGATCTCAGAATTGATCGCCGTAGCAATGATCCAGCCCTCGTAGGCAAAAGCGGTCGCACACACTGCTGCAAACAGCGGATTGTCGGAGACTCCCTCCACTGCTGCTTTGGTAGCGAAGTTTTCCGTCAACGTACCGTTGACCAGGCCGTAGATCACACCCACGACCATCATCAGTCCCAGGGGGATCAGCTTGATCACCGTGGTGCTGGTCTGGAATTTACCGGCCAGCTTCGGAGAAAGTGCGTTCATCGCATAGGTCGCGCAAAGGTAAAACAGCGTCAGGGCCATGCACTCCGGGCCGATCATGCAGCCACCCTCCGCGGCAGGGATCGTCATTGGAAAATTGGGGTTAGCAGAAGTCAGAAATTCCAGAGTATACCGGGCAGACACCCATGCCAACGCGGAAGTCATGGCAGGGTAGTAGATCGTGCTGGAGAACCAGCCCACATAGTAGCCGTACTTAGGGCCTACGGTGGCTTCCGCATAATCAACCAGACCGTTGACCCGTTCGTACTTCTGTCCCATAAAGGAGAAAGTCAGCAGACACACCAGCATGATGGCACCGCCAATGATCCAGGCCAGAATACCCATGGGCATATCGCCGCCGGTCTTGGTCAGAATAGTCTGAGCTTTAAAAAATACGCCGGAACCGATCACAATACCGACTACCATACAAATTGCAGTAAACAAGCCGTATTTTCGTTCCAAGTGGTTACGCATACTACCAACTCCTTTGATCTTGTGATTGGTGGTATTTTACACGAAATAAGGCCATCTGTCAATGTGTCGCGGACATTTTTCCATATTTTTTTCAATTATTCCGCTATCGGTGATTTGCAGCCTTGACAACCTTGCCAACACCGCCTCTTATAAGCAAAAGTCCTTCACAGGCGGACAGTCCGAAAAAGAATTTTTAGATAATCCGTTGACACAGCAAGGTTCATATACTATACTGTTCTTACTACAAAGACACATAATAGGAGTGAGCCTATGCAATACATGGATGCCCTGGTAAAGACCGAAGCAGGCGTGGGCCTGCAGCTGCAAAAAGTTCCCGTGCCGGAGCCCGGTCCCGGTGAGGTGCTGATCAAGATCCGTAAGACCGCTATCTGCGGTACGGATGTCCACATTTATAATTGGGACCCCTGGGCTCAGCTGCATATCAAGCCCAGCATGGTCATCGGCCACGAGTATGTGGGCGAGGTAGCAAAGCTGGGCGCCGGTGTCACCGGGCTGACCGTCGGCCAGCGGGTCAGCGGCGAAGGCCATATCACCTGCCACCACTGCCGCAACTGCCACAACGGCAACATTCAGTGGTGCAAGGATACGGTCAGCGTGGGTGTAGACCGGGACGGTGCATTCGCCGAGTACCTATGCATCCCCCAGGAGAACGTGATCATCATTGATGAAAGCCTGCCGGAGGAAGTGGTAGCTTTCTTCGATGCCTTCGGCAACGCCACCCATACCGCACTCATGTTCCCTCTGATCGGTGAAGATGTGCTGATCACCGGCGCAGGCCCCATTGGCATCATTGCTGCCGCGGTCTGTAAGCATGCAGGTGCCCGCCGGGTCATCATCACGGATGTAAACGACTACCGGCTGGAGCTGGCGAAGAAGATGGGCGTAGATGCTGCGGTGAATACCGCTCGGGAGGACCTGCCCCGCATTATGAAGGAACAGGGCCTGGTCGAGGGTTTCGACGTAGGCTTGGAAATGTCCGGCAACGGCGCTGCTCTGCAGCAGATGATCGGTGCCATGCGCAACGGCGGCAAGATCGCATTGCTTGGCATCTCCAACAAACCTGTTCCCATGGACATGAACACCATCATCACCAAGGGTCTGACCATGCAAGGCATCTACGGCCGGCATCTGGATAACTGGCACCAGATGAGCTATATGGTCCAGGGTGGCCTGGATGTAAGCCCCGTGATCACCCATCGGTTCCACTACACCGAATTTCAAAAAGGTTTTGAAGCCATGAACAGCGGAAAGTCCGGGAAGGTCATTCTGGACTGGACCACCAAGGAGGTAAACTGATATGAAATCTGCACTGACGGCTATTTCCGCTCAGCTGGATGCCATCCGCCAGGCCGGCACCTGGAAAGATGAGCGGATCATCACCACCCCTCAGCGTTCCTGCATTGATACTACCGCTGCCAGCGGTGTGATCAACCTGTGCGCCAATAACTACCTGGGACTTTCCAACCACCCTGCCTTGATCGAAGCAGCCAAGGAAAGCTATGATCGTTTTGGCT
Source organism: Faecousia sp. (assembly GCA_045605575.1). Taxonomy (GTDB): domain Bacteria; phylum Bacillota; class Clostridia; order Oscillospirales; family Oscillospiraceae; genus Faecousia. The sequence continues at coordinate 3,116 of JAZUQE010000037.1, forward strand.
TTGGTCTGAGCTCTGTTCGTTTTATCTGCGGCACCCAGTCCATCCATAAGCAGCTGGAAAACAAGCTGGCAGAATTTCTGGGCATGGATGATGCCATCCTCTACTCCTCCTGCTTTGATGCCAACGGCGGTCTGTTTGAGACCCTGCTGGGACCGGAGGATGCCGTGATCTCCGACGAACTGAATCACGCTTCCATTATCGACGGCGTGCGGCTTTGCAAGGCAAAACGCTTCCGCTACAAGAATAACAACATGGATGATCTGCGGGCCCAGCTGGAAGCTGCGCAGGCCGCCGGTGCCAAGATCAAGCTCATCGCCACCGACGGTGTGTTTTCCATGGACGGCTACATTGCCAATCTGCAGGGCATCTGCGACCTGGCCGACGAATTTGATGCACTCGTCATGGTAGATGACAGCCACGCCGTGGGCTTTATGGGCAAGACCGGCCGGGGCACTCCGGAATTCTGCGGTGTCCGGGAGCGGGTCGATATTATCACCGGAACCTTCGGCAAGGCTCTGGGCGGCGCTTCCGGCGGCTACACCGCTGCACGCCAGGAGATCGTGGATCTGCTTCGTCAGCGCAGCCGTCCTTACCTCTTCTCCAACACCCTGGCACCTGCCATCTGTGCCGCTTCTGTGAAGACTCTGGAGCTGCTCACCGCCTCCACCGAACTGCGGGACCGTGTCCATGAGAACGCCCGCTACTTCCGGGCTAAAATGGAGAAGCTGGGCTTCGAGCTGCTGCCCGGTGAGCATCCCATCGTACCAGTCATGCTCTACGACCCCAAGGTAGCTCACGAGTTCGCCCGCCGCATGCTGGAAAAGGGAGTTTATGTGGTAGCCTTCTGCTACCCCGTTGTCCCCAAGGGCAAGGACCGGATCCGCACCCAGATCAGCGCCGGTCACACAAAAGAAGACCTGGACATGGCCGTGGAAGCCTTCCGTCAGGTCAAGGAAGAAATGGGAATTTAAACGCAAGAACCAGCCCAACCGGGCTGGTTCTTTTGTATGTGGAGGTACAAATTCCAGTTTATCGTGCAGCTTTCCATGGATACCGTAGGGACGCCTATTGAGCATCCACGGGAAGAATCCTCGACAAATACCATTTTATAGATTAATATTCCCATGCAATAAGGGGCGGTTAGATGACCGCCCCTTTGCTTTATACCTTTTTGCCTTTCTTCTTTAGCGTCAGGAAGATGACTGCTGCAGCAGCGATCGCCGCTACGATCACCGCAGGGATCACATACTGCATCGGATTAGCAGACACTTTCAGCGTGGTTTCTACAGTCCGGTCGCCCTCAAATACTGCCGTAATCACATGCTCACCTGTACTCAGACCATCCAGATACTCTGCTGACAGAGTAATGACCGCCGAAACGCCATCCGCTCCGCCTTCTGCGGCGGTATAGGCAGAGTCGGGGATCTGCTGTCCATTGACCTGCAAGCACTTCAGCTCCCACAGCTTACCGTCCGTAGTAATGGTGATACCCTCTGCGGTGCCCTTCATGTAAGCATCCTGAGCCTCCAGAACCGCGACAGGCGCATAGCTCTCATGCAGATCGTCCTCTACTTCTGTGTTTTTGCGGAGGGTGAATGTCTCACCGCGACCAAAAAGACCGAAATATCCGGGATTAGACAGGGCCTTGTTTGCGCCAAGATCCAAATAGTCGATGACAGTTTCTCCGTCGATGATCAGAAGAATGCGTACATTTTCTCCGTCTGCAATCGCGCCTACTGTGACATCGTGCATTCCGCCCAAGCTCCAGGGGCTGTCCGTGATCTTGCCGCCCTGCTTGGCGGTGTTGTCCACACCGCTGTCGGTAACCACTCCGTAGATCTGATGGCGAGTACCGTCGATAAAACGATGCAGCTCGATTCCCTCTCTACCAAAGCAGAAGATATAGCAGTCGGTATCTGTATAATTTGCCGCCTCCTGGGCACGCAGCACAAAGGCAGGCCAGCCACCGCCGCCGGTGGAGGGATCCATATTGATCTTGAAGCTGAGCAGCTCGTTGTCATATTTCTTTCCGCTGAAGATCGCATAACCGTCGAGCTGCGTCTTGACCGTCTTGCCGCCCATGATCATCCAGCTGTTCACTGTGCCGCCGGTAACCCAGGTTTCCTCCAAATCCTCCTGGAATATCTCCCACAGGTTATCGGGCTCGGAAACAACCTCCTCCGTAATGCAGATACGGAATCTGCCGGTGATGCTCTTACCTTCTGCAGTAGCTGTAACTATCAGCGTGGTGTCCCCCACTCCAACAGGAAGGACCTGCCCCTGGGCATCTACCGTTGCTACAGCAGGATTGCTAACTGCAAAGGTCACCTGCTCCGGGGTTAGCTCTCGGCCCAGGCGAGTATAAACGAGAGGCTCTACCTGCTTGCCGCCTGTGGCGTTCTTACTCATGCGCACGCCTTCATCCAGGCCAACCAGCACCACCTGATCCAGGTAATCGCCGATATAGACCTGACGCTCCTCCTCCACCAGAACGGAATTAGTCAGCACGCTCACCTTGACAGTGGTAATGCCGGTAGCAAGGCCGGTAATCACACCGTTTGCATCGATCTTGGCAACGCTGGGATCCTTCACACTGTAGTAGATCTTAGCTTCGGGCGCATTGACCGGCTGGTTCTTGCCGTTCATCAGCGTAGTCTGGATGGTGAAGGACTGATCCAGTGCAACCAGCTGCAGGTCCGGCAGATTCAGACCGATCTTCTCTACCTGGTTATTGATCAGATTGCGGTAGCTTTCTTCCAGGCCGGAGGCATCGATAATAGCCTGGGCTTCTTTAGACCAGTTGATCGTACCATCTCCATCGGTATCCGTCTCCTGATTAGCCTGCTCCACTTTGTTGTTCAAGGATGGATCTGTACAGCGGTCGAAATACTTAGGAAGCGTAGCATAGTTGTTCTGCACCACCAGGTGGCTGGCACCGGTATTATTGTTATACCAGTTCATGGCACCCGCGCCGCCATCAGGCCAGCTTTCCACCTCACTGAGGTCAATGACGTTATTTTCTACCCACCACCAGCTGGAGCTTTCGTCATTATAAATGTGGCCGCCGTCGTCCAGCAGGTTCTTGATATAGTTGTTAGTAATATAGTTGTAGTTATTCTCGTTGCAGGCATAGTCCGATAGACCCAGCGTGTAAATACCGCCGCCGTCGTTCATTACATCGCCCATCAGATCGTGAATAAAGTTGTGGGAAATGACGATCTTCTGCAAATTTCTGTTAAAGGGGGTTTGCCATCCGTAACCGATGTGATAGCCGGAATAGGGAATGTTGAAGATCTCATTGTGGCTGGAGGTGATATAGTTGGCAAAACCGATGGAAATGGCAGCGGAAGAGCCATACTCGGTGCCGATGTCGTGGATGTAGTTATTGTTGACAGTGATGTTCTTCACCATCTCATTGCCGGTCACCCACGCATTGGAACCGTAGGGCTCCGCCACATTTACCGCGTTGCCGCCGATATGAAAGAAGATATTGCCGTCAATGCTGCTGTTCTGCACACCCTGCACCATCTGCAGGCCGTTGATGCCAAGTCTGGTGAAGGTACAGCCGGTGAAGTGAATAGAATTGGCTTTTTTACCACCACCGCCGCCGTGGTCAAAATGTCAGACTGCTGACGGATGTGACTGTTCTGGGAATCAGAATGCCCCACCGTACCGTCGGGACGGCTCCAGGTGGTATCGGCAAAAGTGATGCCCACGAAGCGGATGTTATTCACCCGCTCATCGTCACCAAAGCCCTCACCGCATATCTGCACCAGGGGCTTATCGCAGTCGTTGCCAACGTCGGTTTCCATATCCATCACGCCGTTGCCGTAATTGTCGAACACGGGCAGGGTGATCTGCATAGTGTCTACATTCTCAAAGCTCCGAGGCATGTAGTACAGCTTCTGAGCCTCCAGATCCATGTACCACTCGCCGGGTTCATCCAGCAGTTCCAGAGCATTTTCGTACCACACCATGTTTTCGGCTGTAGCGGCAGAGTAACCCTTGCCGGTCACATAGCCCCAGCCGGGCTGGTCCATCTCCAAAAATACCTTACCGTCCTTAGCTTCGCTGATGTTTGCCACACCGCACCGAGGCTGGGTCCACAGGCCGACGAAAACCAACTCCAGATCCGCGGGCCGCTTGTAGTCCAGCAGCTCTGTATTGCTGCACAAAATGCCGCCATCGGTACTGCTGCGGTCAGTCAGCGCCCCCTCGCTCCGGGCGCGGATGGCGCGAACCTGGTTTACATAAATCTGCCGGACACCCCGTTCGCCCAAGCCCGCCTCGGACACATCATATACATAGATACTGCCCCGTTCGGTGGATATCGTCTCGGTAGCGATATGATCCTTACCGGCGATCTGATACCCACCGCCGATGACGGGGCTCGCGCCCTCCGCGGCCTTCCAAACGATGCTGTAGCCGTTGGAGCCGCCGTGTGCATTGGTCATAGACAGCGTATCGGTGAGCTTATAATAGCCGCCGGCCAGCACCACCTCAATGTTGCCGGTCATATTCTTATTGTTCTTTTCGATCAGCTTCAACGCACCCTGCAGGGATACGGGATCCTGGGCCGTGCCGGCGGCAGTATCCTTTCCCTCCGGAGCGGTGTAAATGGTCATTTGCACATTGGGCTGCACCACCGTCACATCTACAGTGGCAGTCTTGCCGTTCCTGGCTGTCATAGTCACAGTGGCCTTACCCGCACCGATGGCCCGGACATCGCCATATTCATCCACAGCCACCACAGCAGGGTCCGAGCTGGTGTAGGTTACTTCCGGGAAGGAGGCGTTAGCGGGGGCAGCCTCCGCATATACAAAGGCATGATCTCCCACCGGTAGTTCCAGCTCGGAAATGCTGGCCGCCAGCTTCTCCAGTGGAATCTCCTGGATGGTCACGGTTCTTTCCAGCTTGGCAGGGCCTGCGCCCGGCTCATTGGGAACGGCGGTGATGGTCACCGTACCGGCACGCATACCGGTCACCAGACCCTTGTCGGTGACGGTGGCAATACTGGGATCGGAGCTAGACCAGGAAGCGATCTGCACAGAGGTATCCTCCGGCATAAAGGCCAGGGAGAACTGCTGGGCATTGCCCACACCGGCATCCATGGTCTCCGGCGCGTTTCCCCACTGGATATCCTCCGCAAAAACCTTGGGCGGGGTGGCTGGCACAGGATAGGCCTGGTGGTCGCCCCAGGTCAGCTGAAGATTGTCGATGTACATGGTATTGTTGGCGCACTGGCTGTACAGATAACCGCACAGTTGGTACATAGTCTGGTATTTTTTATCGTTATAGGTGGGGCCGTAGACAGGCACATTGGTCTTGATGCCGTTGATCCACACCACGATATAGGGCTTATCCCCTTCAAAGCCATACTTGACCTTCAGTTGAGCCCACTGGGTAATGTCCGTAGGGATCTTTCCCGTTTCGCCTGCAGCAGGTTCAATGGGGAACCAGGTACCGTCCCAGCTGGTTTTATACTGGAATTTCCCCGCAATCCAACCCACATGAACACTGAGTGTACCATCCTTGTAACCCATGACAGGCAGGATCAGATGCGTATTGGGATCCGCCAGAGCAACGGAGTAGCTCAACGTCAGTTCTTCTTCCTCAAAAGGCGTTCCATCCGTGGCACCCACGTGCTTCAGCCAAGCCGTTGTGCCGGGTTTTCCGGTACCCTCCAAATCCAATCGCAACATGGTGTTCCCCCGGGTGGTGACCGTGGATACGATCTCCTCCATCGCACCGCCCGCATAGTCCTCCATGAACCACTGGGCAATACTGCCATCTTCAAAATCCTGATCCATGAGCACATCTTCCGCAGCCGATACGGGAGCTAGAGGAAGCATGCTTAGGATCATTACAAACGCAAGCAACAGGGTAGAAACTCGTTTTTTCATAATTCAGCACTCCTTTGCAATATAAGCGGTAACAAACAGTTTCTGCTGTCCGATAGCGATTGAATCATCCTCATTTTCGTTTGTCAATGCCTGTTTCATCCATTTTTAGTTTTATTTTCATAATTATTTACCAAATTCACTTCTGTTTTCACCAAAATAAACGAATTTCCTTGCGTAAAACGACCGTTTTGTTCAAGTCGGTCAAAATGCCCATGTCTTCTTCTGTATGCGAAGGATCAAATCCCGATTTGCTTTACTGCACAAAAAAGAAAGCGCGTTTGCACGCGCTTTCTTGGAAAATATGCGTTTTACACGATACCCTGGGCTGTCATGGCATCGGCGACCTTTAGGAAGCCTGCGATATTCGCACCGGCCACATAGTCGCCGGGCATATCGTAAGCCTTGGCAGCGTCATCCAGGTTGTGGAAGATATTGATCATGATATCCTTCAGCTTGGCATCTACTTCTTCAAAATTCCAGCTTAACCGGCCGGAGTTCTGGCTCATTTCCAAACCGGAGGTGGCCACGCCACCTGCATTGGCAGCCTTACCGGGGCAGAACAGCACACCGCTGGCCTGCAGGAACTTAGTAGCCTCCAAGGTCGTGGGCATATTGGCACCCTCACAGACTGCGATACAGCCGTGTCCCACCAGTGCCTGTGCGTCTGTCAACTGCAGCTCATTCTGCGTCGCGCAGGGCAGCGCGATATCGCACTTTACAGTCCACACGCCCTTGCCTTCATGGTACTCAGCACTGGAGCGGGCAGCGGCATACTCCGTCAGTCTGGCACGGCGGATCTCCTTGACGTCTTTCAGCAGCGCCACATCGATGCCATCGGGATCATAGATCCAGCCGGTGGAATCGGAGCAGGTAACAGGCTTGGCGCCCAACTGCCAGGCCTTTTCGATCGCATAGGTAGCTACATTACCCGCGCCGGACACAGCCACCACCTTTCCGGCAATATCCAGACCGTTGCATCGCAGCATTTCCTGGGTCAGATACAGCAGGCCGTAACCAGTTGCCTCACGTCTGGCCTTCGAACCGCCGTAGGACAGGCCCTTACCGGTGAGAACACCACTGGAGAAAGTACCCTGCATTTTCTTATATTGTCCGAACATGTAGCCGATCTCCCGGGCGCCCACGCCAATGTCACCTGCGGGAACGTCGGTATCCGGGCCGATATAGCGGCTCAACTCCATCATAAAGCTCTGGCAAAAGCGCATGATCTCCCGGTCAGACTTACCCTTGGGGTCAAAGTCAGATCCACCCTTGGCGCCGCCCATGGGCAGGCCTGTAAGAGAATTCTTAAATATCTGCTCAAAAGCAAGAAATTTCATAACGCTCAGGTTGACCGTGGGATGGAAGCGCAAACCGCCCTTATAAGGACCGATGGCACTGTTGAACTGTACACGGTAGCCGCGGTTGAGCTGCACATTACCATGGTCATCAACCCAGGGCACACTGAAAACAATATTACGCTCAGAGGTGGTCAGCCTCTCCAGGAGCGCATCCCGGCGGTAGGCAGCCTCATTGCGCTCGATCACCGGCCGCAGAGACTCCAGCACCTCTTCCACTGCCTGCAAAAACTCCGGCTGTGCCAGATTCTGCTGTGCAACACGCTGCTTAACTTCATCCACATAGCTCATAAAAAAGCCTCCTTTAAAAACATGGGCCTATTGTAGCACACCAGCACTGCGAACACAAGAGCAATCTGTTGGTTTTTAAAAAATTTTTGCAAGTTCACAAAGTGCGAGTTGCAAACATTCTTGCTTTTGCCAGTTTTATACAAGTGCAAATGAAATATCAGAGGTTATTTCTGCAAGTTCAAATTCACTTCTTTCGTTTTCCGACAGATTCCCTGCATGACACCCATCTTGATAGATTACGCCTTGGCGGCAAATTGGTCTTTGTCATGCAGAGCAACCGTAGAGACGGTCAATGGCCATCCCTACGGCATCCACGGGAAGCTGTACGATAAACCGGAATTTGAACGCAGCTTGCAAAACCGCCCTGCATATGCAGGGCGGTATTCCATATAAAATTACTTACCGGCGACGGTCAAACCATCCACCAGAACGCTGGGACTGCCGAAGGTGGTCATACCCATAGCCCGGGGAAGGGTGCAATTATTTGCCAGGGCAGTGATGTTCTTGAGCAGATCATAGAAGTTGCCTGCCACAGTAAAGGACTTCACAAAGGTAGTCTTTTTACCGTCCTCGATCATGTAGCCCGCGCTCTGCAACGAGAAGTCACCGGAGATAGCATTGGCACCTGCGTGCAGACCGCTCAGATCGTTGATATACACACCGTTACCGGCCTTAGCAAGCAGCTGCTCCTCTGTCAATTCGCCGCCTGCCAGGTACATGGTGAAGGGGCGAATGCCTACAGCAGAATCATAGCCTGCCTTGGAAGCATTGCCGGTGGTCTTCTTGCCGGCTACCGCAGCAGTTTTCAAGTTGTACAGAAGGGTATTCAGCACACCATTCTCGATCACCTTCTTGCAGTGGGTGGGGCTGCCCTCCGCATCAAAGTTGATGGGCTCCGGATTCTCCATGTGGAAAGGATCATCCACCAAGGTCACGATCTCAGAAGCGATCGCAGTACCCTCCGCATTGGCAAGCTTGCTCAGGCCCTTCTGCGCATTCTCAGAGGAGAACACAGATGAATAGACACCCAGCAGACTGGACATTGCGTCCGGGGAGAAGATGACAGGATACTGGCCGGTAGGCGCAACATCACCGCCCAGCTTTTCTTTCGCTCCATCCACAGCCTTTTTGACCAGGGCATCGGTGTCGATCTCGGAAAGCTTACCCAGCTTGATCTGATAGTCGTTAGACATTTCCTTGCCGTCGGAGACTACGCCCACAGCGATCAGTCCCGAAGCATTGTTGGCATAGTGCAAGTCCAGACCCTTGGAGTTGAAAATTGCGATCTCACTGGACTCCAGGATGCCCTGTGTCTGGCAGCCATCAATGACTGCAGGATCCGCTGCGTAGATCTTCTCCTGGGTAGCCAGAACGGCAGCGATCAGTTCTTCAGTAGTAGGCAGCTCATAGGGGGTGATCTCCAGTGGCTCATATTCCTGGCCGCCCTCACCCAAGAACACTTCTTCCTCCGCTTCCAGTACACAGGCACTGTCCGCAGCCTTAGCTACTACAGCCTTGGCCTGCTCTGGACTCAGCTCCTCGGTGGAAGCGTAGCCCATCTTGCCACTTACGATACAACGGAAGCATACACCGCCGCTCTGGGAAGAGGTGAACTCATTAATGGAGTGCTGGAAGGTATCCACGCTGGTGCTGGTGCCTGCCTGATAGTACAACTCGTACTCAGCAATGCCCAAAGCGTCGCACTGGGCAACTACAATGTCCTTAAATTCCTTGAAAGTCATAGCGCATTCCTCCTTATCTGCCGCCGACGGTGATGCTGGACACACGGATCAAAGGCTGTCCCACATTGGTGGGGACACTGCCGCTGGAGGAGCCGCACATACCCTGGGCCTGTTCCATATCGGTACCCACCATGTCGATGTTCCGGATGATCTCGCTGCCCTTGCCCACCAGGCTGGCACCGCGGACAGGCTCACAGATCTTGCCGTTGCGGATGATGTAGCCCTCGTTAACAGCGAAGTTGAACTCGCCGGTGACGGGGTTGACACTGCCGCCGCCCATGCTGGCAGCGTACAGGCCGTACTCCACAGAGGCGATGATATCCTCGTTCTTGTCGTCGCCTGCGGCGATATAGGTGTTAGTCATACGGCTGGTGGGAGTATAACGATAACTCTGGCGACGAGCAGAACCGGTGGAGGCCATGCCCATTCTTCTTCCGTTGAATTTGTCGATCATATAAGACTTCAGCACGCCTTTTTCGATCAGCACATTCTTCTGGGCAGGAGTGCCTTCATCATCGATGTTAATAGAGCCCCAGGCATTGGGGATGGTGCCGTCATCAACGGCGGTAACCTTCTCATTGGCGATCTTTTCGCCCAGCTTGCCGGCAAACTGGCTTTGGCCGTAAGCTACAGAGGAAGCCTCCAGAGAATGGCCGCAGGCCTCATGGAAGATCACGCCGCCGAAACCGTTTTCAATGCACACCGGCATAACGCCTGCGGGGCAGTAGCCAGCACCGGCCATCGTGACAGCCTGCTTGGCAGCGGCGATACCCACTGCCTTGGGATCGATGGTATCGAACATCTCCAGGCCCATCCTGCGTCCGGGAGAGCAGGAACCGGTCTGGGTACCTTGGCCTTTGTCCGCCACCGCAGAGATGGCCAGCCGGGTACGGATCTGACGGTCCTGAGCATAGATACCGTCAGTGTTGGCGATCAGAATATTGTGGTCCACATCTGCCAGGCCTCCGCTGACCTGCACCACGGTCTCATCGTGATCCTTGGCAGCAAAGTAAGCAGCCTTCACAATGTCCACCTTCTCCTTGTTTGTGCAGGAGGAGGGAACGATCTTCACAGGGTGGATATCACCGAAGGTACGCTCCCGCAGGACGATGTCCATGCAGGCGCTGCCCTGGCCCAGTGCCTCCGCAGCGGACTCGGCGCAGCGTAGCAGGCCGGACTCGCTGGTGTCCACAGTGGTTGCCATGACACTGCGCAGGCCCTTATACACACGGACCGCCGCGCCTGCGATGACCGCGTCCTTCACCGAGTCGACCTTGGAGGCGATCATGTTGATGGAATGATTGACGGTATTTTCCGCAAACAGCTCCGCATAGTCCGCGCCAGTGGACACAGCCTTCGCCAGAACTTTGCAGCATACTTCTCTGGAAATCATAGGAAACACTCCTTTGTAAAAGTATGGCACCATTGTAGCACCCTTTTGTTTCCCACGCAACTACTTTTTGCAGAATATGACCTAAAGAAAACTGTCCTTTCCGCTCTCTTTTTTATTGCGCGCGGTAGTGCGTTGCAAGCAAGCTTCCGCAGAAAGCGCAGCTGCCATTTTGCACATAACTAAGTCCTTTTCTTACGCCAGGCACCGGGTGGCGAGCTGGTTGCTTGCTTGAACTGGCGTATAAATTGGTATTGATCTGTAAAACCGGCACTCTCCGCGATCTGACCCAACGGCCATTCCTGTTCCGCCAGGAGCAACGCTTTGGCTCTGATGATTCTGGCTTCCTGCAAATCCCGCATGGGCGAAGTACCAAACTGACTCTTATAAACCGCATGAAACCGGGATGTGCTTAAGGGCAGCAGATTGGCCATCTCCTTCACCGTCCAGTGCCGCTCCGTATGGGAAAGGATGTGGTTACGGACCGCCAGAAGCCTTTTGCGCTCCGCTCCGCTGAGCATAGGCGCAGGGTCCTCCTTGAGCGCCCGGGACAACTGGAGCAGGAACTCCTCCGTCTGATATTGCAGGCGTTGCCCGCGATATAGGCGTTCATCCAGGAACTCCGCCTCCAAAACCCGGAAGATCTCCGAAATAAACGCGCTTTCCCTGGGATACAGCACTTGATCCGCAGGCAGGCCGTATTCCGCCAGCTTGCTCGCCAGTTTCGGGGAAAAATGCGCCCAGTTGTGTAGCAGCGGCACATCGCAGTGAAACCATTGGGGTGTGCCGGGAGCGTAGAAAATGCAGCCTCCGGGCTTTACCGAGAAGGTCTGCCCGTTTACCTGCAGCTTCACCGGCGTTATAAAATGCAAAAATGTATAGTCCTGCCGTCCCTTGGGACGAGCCAGCAGAAAGCCGGTGCGTTCCGGCCAATCGTGACGTACAGATTGGATCAGCATTGTCATCCCCCTTGTATATCATATCCGTTTGCAGTAGGATCTGTCAATTATAAAAGACAATATCACATTGCGAATCTCGCAGCATTCCCATATAATTCATGGTATCACCATGGAAAATCCCCAAAAAACAGACAAATAGCATCGCATCATGGGTGCCGGTTTTTAAGAGTAAACGGCAATACGCCCCCGCATCCGGTCTATTCCTTTCCGGATGCCGATGGAAATCATTTCTATACAGAAAACGGAGGAAACACATATGCAAATACCAAGACCCGAGCATCCCCGTCCACAGTTTTACCGGGAACGCTGGCTGAATCTCAACGGAGCATGGCAGTTTGAGCCGGATCCCGGGTGCAGCGGCATGGAACGGGGCCTTCAAAATGTGGGAAGGCCTCTGGAAGGCAGCATTCTTGTACCCTTCTGTCCGGAAAGCAAGCTCTCCGGTGTGGGCCACACAGATTTTATGAACGGCGTCTGGTATAAGCGTACCGTCCGGCTGGATCCGACGGAAGATCGGGTCCTGCTGCATTTGGGCGCTGTTGATTACCGCAGCACTGTGTTTGTCAACGGGCAAACTGTGGGAAAACACAAGGGCGGCTATGCCAGCTTTCAGTTTGATATCACCGGATTTGTCCATCCGGGAGAAAACGAAATTGCCGTTTTTGCCGCCGACGACAGCCGGGATACAACCATCCCCTCCGGTAAGCAGTCCGCAGATTATCGTTCTGCAGGTGCTTCCTACACCCGTACCACCGGCATCTGGCAAACTGTTTGGCTGGAATTTGTGCCGCAAAGCTATATTCGCCATGTAAAATTTGATCCTGACATCCATGCCTGCTCCGTCACCATAGAGATGCAGCTGGAGGGTTCCGGGGAACTGACCGCGGAAGTAACCTACCAGGGCCGCCCCATGGGCTGCTACCGGTGTGACCATGCCAACGGTGTCGCGCATTTTACCATGCCCCTTGCCGAAAAGCATTTATGGGAGGTCGGGCAGGGCAAGCTTTACGATGTGAAGCTTACCTTTGGACAAGACACCGTCAGCAGCTATTTTGGTCTGCGCCAGGTGCGCATGGAGGGCATGAAATTTATGCTCAACGACCGTTCCGTATTTCAGCGGCTGGTGCTGGACCAGGGCTTCTACCCCGACGGTATTTATACCGCCCCCACCGATGCAGATCTGGTGCGGGATATTGAGCTATCCCTAAAGGCCGGCTTCAATGGCGCGCGTCTGCATGAAAAAGTATTTGAGGAGCGTTTCCTCTACCATGCAGACCGGCTGGGCTACCTCGTCTGGGGCGAATACGCCGATTGGGGCTCCGATGCCACACGACTGGAAAATCTGCATGCTGTTTTGCCGGAATGGCTGGAGATCGTCCACCGCGACTATAACCATCCTGCCATCATCGGATGGTGTCCCCGCAACGAAACTGTCGGCTGGCATCACACGGTAAACAGCCAGGGCGCATTATACCATGCATCCAATGTGGAGCTGCTCTACCGGGTGACCAAGGCTTTGGATCCAAACCGCCCATGTATCGACACCAGCGGTTTCTATCATGTGGTCACAGACATTTTCTGCGTCCACGACTATGAGCAGGATCCCAAGGTTTTCAAAGAGCGATACGACGCTTTGATGACCGACGGTGAGCTGCATAATCCACTTAAAGACAAGCAGACCTATCAGGGTGAGCCCACCTTCCTCAGCGAGTACGGCGGTATTCCCTGGATTACGGATGACACCGGATGGGGTTACGGCAATAATCCCCCAAAAACCAAGGAAGCGTTTATCGAACGCTTCCGGGGTCTTACAGATGCGCTTTTGGACAATAGCAAGATGTTCGGTCTGTGCTATACCCAGCTTACGGATATCGAGCAGGAACAGAACGGCCTGTACACTTACCACCGGGAGCCAAAATTCGACATGGCTGAGATCCGCAGTATTATGAGCCGGAAAGCCGCTATTGAGGACTGACGACGCTTCCCCTGCAAAAGAAGGGGCTGTCTCATTAATGTACCATTGCACAAACAATAAAGCTGTCATTACGAGCCCGTGACAACGGTCACTGGTTCGCAATGACAGCATTTTTTGTGCATTCTGCCTTTTATGAGACAGCACCTTCTTGTTTATTTTGTCTGTGCCACATTTTTGCGGACCAAGGCCCGCTTCAGTCTGGCTTCTGCCAGACGCAGGTCAGTGTCCGCTGCAGACTTATCCGCCAGTGTGGTCCTTGCCCGCTTTTCGGATGCTTCGGCGCGCTCCACATCGATCTCGTCAGCCCACTCAAAGGTAGTCGCTACGATGTGGACCTCGCCGCCCACCACGCTGACCATACCGCCGATGCAGGCCGCATACCGGGGCTTGCCATCGATAATGAACATCGCCCGTCCCATACCCAGAGGGGCAACACAATTGGTATGCCCGGCCTGGATGCCGATGTCGCCGGTAGTAGTACGAACAATGACCTCCTCCGCCTGGCCCTCATATTCCAGGCCATCGGGCGTTACGATCTTCAGCTGGAAAGCCGTCATGCGCTGTCACCCTTCCATTTCTCCACCACTTCGTCGATGGAGCCTGCAAACAGGAAGTAGGATTCGGGGATGGCATCATGCTTGCCTTCGATGATTTCCTTAAAGGAACGGATCGTTTCCTTCAAAGGCACATACTTACCGGTATAGCCTGTAAACTGCTCAGCCACATGGAAAGGCTGGGACAGGAAACGCTGCACCTTACGGGCGCGGTTGACGATCGTCTTGTCTTCCTCGCTGAGTTCGTCCATGCCCATGATGGCAATAATATCCTGCAGCTCCTTATAGCGCTGCAAAATGCTCTGCACCGCGCGAGCCACTTCGTAATGCTCATTACCAACCACCTCGGGGCTCAGGATCCGGGAGGTAGAATCCAGGGGATCCACCGCAGGATAAATACCCAGAGAAGCGATACCGCGGTCCAGAACTGTAGTTGCGTCCAGGTGGGCAAAGGTAGTAGCGGGTGCAGGGTCCGTCAGATCGTCGGCGGGCACATAAACTGCCTGTACGGAGGTGATGGAGCCGTTCTTGGTAGAAGTAATACGCTCCTGCAATGCGCCCATTTCTGTAGCCAAGGTGGGCTGGTAACCAACTGCGGAGGGCATACGGCCCAGCAGCGCGGAAACTTCGGAACCCGCCTGGGTGAAACGGAAGATATTGTCAATAAAGAGCAGCACGTCCTGATGCTTCACATCCCGGAAATACTCTGCCATAGTAAGACCCGAAAGGCCCACACGCATACGGGCTCCTGGTGGCTCGTTCATCTGGCCGAAGACCATGGCTGTCTTGGAGATAACGCCGGACTCGGTCATTTCGTTATACAGATCATTGCCTTCACGGGTCCGCTCACCGACGCCGGTAAAAACAGAGTAGCCGTTGTGAGCGGTAGCAATGTTGTAGATAAGCTCCTGGATCAGAACAGTCTTACCCACACCCGCGCCGCCAAACAGGCCGATCTTACCGCCCTTTGCATAGGGACAGATCAGATCAATGACCTTGATGCCGGTTTCCAAAATCTCGGTAGCAGGTTCCTGCTCCTCATAAGAGGGCGCACTGCGGTGGATGGGCCACCGCTCAGCCGCCGCCACTTCAGCACCGTTATCGATGGGCTGACCCAGCAGGTTAAACACCCGGCCCAGGCATCCGTCACCGACAGGGACAGTGATGGGAGCACCGGTATCCACTGCTTCCACGCCACGCTGGAGGCCGTCCGTAGAGCTCATGGCGATGCACCGCACCACATTGTCACCAATGTGCTGAGCAACCTCCGCCACGATGGTTTCGGTGCCATTGGGCACCTCGATGGCGCTAAGCAGTTCAGGAAGCAAGCCATCTTCAAAGCGAATATCCAGAACCGGACCCACAACCTGGATCACGGTTCCTACATGTTTGGCCATAGGATTCAACTCCTTCTGTTAATTAGATCCGGCAACGATCTCTGTGATCTCCTGGGTGATCGCTGCCTGGCGAGCCCGGTTGAACTTCAGACTCAGATCTGCGATCATCTCGTCCGCATTCTGGGTAGCGGAGTCCATAGCCGTGCGGCGTGCAGCCTGTTCAGCCGCCCGGCTCTCGCACAGCGCGCCATAGAGCACACCGCCTACATATTCGGGGATGATCGCATCAAATACCTCCTCGCCGCCCGGCTCGTAGAGAATGTCGGATGACACCAAACCTTCCCGCCCAGTGGTCTTTCGCAGCAAAGGCAGGAGAGGCAACGTAGCAGGCGTCTGGGACAGGATAGAGACGAAATTGGTATAGGCGACCCGGATCTCGTCCACCTCACCAGACAAATACAGCTTACACAGCTGCTTGGCAATGGAGAAGCAATCTCCTACGGATACATCCTCAGCCTCCCGGTAGGTTTCCGTGAGCAGAGGCAGTTTGCGGGCTTTGAAAAAATCCACAGTCTTCTTGCCTATGGGCAGGATCACAACATCCTTCCCCTCCATTTCGGCATGCGCCAGCTTCAGCACATTGCTGTTATAGCCACCAGCCAGGCCACGGTCACCGGCAATAACTACATAAGCGGTCTTTTTCACCTTCCGGGCAGTCAGATAAGGGGAGGAAAAATCCCGGTTTGCGTCCACAATGTCATTGATTGTGGAATACAGGATCTCAAAATAGGGGCGGGAGTTCAGCACCTGGGCCTGGGCCCGGCGGAGCTTGGAGGCAGCCACCATTTCCATGGCCTTGGTGATCTGCTTGGTAGACTCCATGCTCCGGATGCGGTTTTTGATCTCCTTGGTGGAAACGCCAGCCATGCTTCGCTCCCCCCTTATACTTCAGGATGGAACTCAGCAAGCAGCTGGGTCAGCGCAGCCTTCAGGCCTTCTGCCGTGTCGGCTTCCAGCTTGCCGGTTGTGCGGATGGTCTCCAAAAGGTCAGCGTAACGGTTATCCATAAATTCCCGCAGCCGCAGCTCAAATTCGGGGATCTGCGCCACCGGAATATTCTTCAGATAGCCATTCACCACCGCGAAAATGATGCACACCTGGTGGGCAACCTCCACAGGGGCATTGTTCTTCTGCTTCAACACCGCCACGATCCGCTCACCCAGGGCAAGGCGCGCCTTGGTATCGGCATCCAGGTCGGAGCCGAACTGAGCAAAGCTCTGCAGCTCCCGGTACTGGGAGTACAGCAGCTTCAGCGATCCCGCAACCTTTTTCATCGCCTTGATCTGAGCGTCGCCGCCAACACGGGACACAGAGATACCAGGGTTGACCGCGGGCATAATACCTGCGTTAAACAGCTCAGTCTCCAGGAAGATCTGGCCGTCGGTGATGGAGATCACGTTGGTGGGAATGTAGGCGGACACGTCGCCGGCCTGGGTCTCGATAATGGGCAGTGCGGTCAAAGAGCCGCCACCCAGCTCGTCGGACAGCTGAGCTGCCCGCTCCAACAGGCGGGAGTGCAAGTAGAACACATCGCCAGGGTAAGCTTCCCGTCCGGGGGGGCGGCGGATCAGCAAGGAAATAGCACGATAGGCCACCGCATGCTTACTCAGGTCATCATAGATCACCAACACATCCTTGCCTTGGTGCATAAAATGCTCACCAATGGCGCAGCCGGTGTAAGGTGCAATATACTGCATGGGCGCCAGCTCGGAAGCGGTAGCAGAAACCACTACAGTATAGTCCATAGCGCCACCCACGGTCAGATTATTGACCAACTGGGCAACGGTGGAACGCTTCTGGCCAATGGCCACATAAATACAGATCACATTCTTATCCTTCTGGTTCAGAATGGTATCCGTGGCGATAGTAGACTTACCGGTCTGGCGATCACCGATGATCAGTTCTCTCTGACCCCGACCAATGGGGATCATGGCATCGATAGCCTTGATACCGGTCTGCAGGGGACGGCTGACATGCTTGCGGTCAATAATGCCGGGAGCAGGACTTTCGATGGGGCGGTAACCCTCCGCCACAATGTCACCCTTTCCATCAATAGGCTCACCCAGGGCATTGACTACGCGGCCGATCATACCCGCGCCCACAGGAACGGACACCACCCGGCCGGTACGCTTCACCGTATCGCCCTCCTTGATACCGCTGTCGGTACCCAGAATAACGACGCTGACCGTATCCTCTTCCAGATTCTGAGCCATGCCGTAAGAGCCGTTGGGGAACTCAATGAGCTCACCGGCCATGCACTTCTCCAGGCCGGAAACTCTGGCAATCCCGTCACCGACCAGGATCACGATGCCGGTCTCACTGCTTTCCAGCTTGGCCTCGTAATTCTTGATCTGGTTTCGGATGATTTTTGTTATTTCTTCAGGTCTTAATTCCATATTCTACCTACTTTCACACTGCGGTATTTTTCAGCAGCGCGCCAATGGATGCCAATCTGTGGGATACCGTATCATCCACACGCTTGCCGTCATAATCCAGACGCATACCGCCCAGACAGGCAGGATCCACCCGGTTGATCAGATCAATGGTCTTGCCAGTGACCTGGCGCAGCTTTTGCGTCAGCTTTGCGGTCTGCTGCGCGCTAAGCGGCACAGCCGTCACAGCGCAGACCTCCAGGATCCCATGCTCCTGGTTAAAGATCTGCCGGTAAGCCTTGCAGCAATCGTCAAAATAACGCATATAGCCCTTCTGGGTTAAAATTTTCAGAAAATTCAGCACATAAGGATGCACCTTTCCCCTGAAACTTTCATCCAGAATGCCGCAGCGAGCTTCCTTGGAAAGATTGGGGGCGCTGAGCAGTCTTACAAAATCCGGCTCCGCTCGGAAGCTTTGCGCCAGCGCATTCAGCTGCTGCAATATTTCCTCCGCGCAATGCTCCTCAGCAGTCAGGTCATACAGGGCCTGGGCATACACATTTCCTACCTGCGTCATGCCTGATCACCCAATTCCTCGATAAAATGGTCCACCAGGCTTGCCTGATCCGCATCGCTGAGCGCGCGGCCCACGACCTTTCCGGCAATCGCCATAGCGATATCAGAGATCTCATTTTTGGCATCGTTGATGGCCTTCTTCTTTTCCTGGGCAATGTCCGCGGATGCCTTGGCACGGATGGCGTCCGCCTCGGCGTTCGCCTGGCGGGTGATCTCCTCTTCCCTGCTCTGGCCCCGGGCTACAGCCTCCTTGACCATGCGCTCACCGGTCTGCACGGAAGCCTCCAGCTTCTGACGGTATTCCTGCTCCAGCTGCTGGGCCTCCCGCTTCGCCTTGCCGGCATCGGCGTACATGCCGTCGATCTCATCCTGGCGGTCCTGGATCATTTTCATCACAGGCTGAAACAGGAAATGCTTCAGCACCAGAAACAAAGTGACCGTATTGACAAGCGTAAACAGGGCAGTAAAGAAGTTAATATTTAAGAATTCTCCCGGTCCCACTGTTTCAGCTCCTTTCCTTTATGGTCGGGGAAAGAGCCGATCACAGGGCGAACAGGATCAGCAGCGCGACGACCAGGGAGTAAATACCGGTGGTTTCCGTGATGGCACAACCCAGGATCATGTTGGTACGCAGGTTACCGGCAGACTCGGGCTGACGGGCCATGCCCTCCAGGGCCTTACCAACGGCGTTACCTTCACCGAGCGCGGGGCCGATAGCGCCGATACCCATACACAGACCGGCACCCAGTGCCTTACCGATCACAATCAAAGCTTCATTCATGTTAAATATCCTCCTAAAATGGTTTTTTATATTGTTATGACTGGATTTGCGTTGCTTCCTCTTCTTCCGGGGGCGGACATGCTCCAGCAATATACACCATGCTCAGCAGGCTGAACACAAAGGCCTGCACAAAGCCGGAAAAAAGGTCAAAATACACGCTCAGCACCGCCGGGATGCCCAGCTGCAGAATGGGGATCTGCACATTGCCCAGCACACCCAGCCAGGTGGCCAGACCCAGGACTCCCAGCACGCTGAACACGATGCCGAAGATCCTGCCTGCCAGTTTCTTGCTGACGATCAGCAGCATGATGCCTGCGGCCACCAGGATCACCGGCATGACGACTGACTGGGAAATAGCGCCGATCAGAGCGTTGGATGCCAGGGACAGAGCAGTGTAGATGATCATCGTAATGATGCTGCCGCCTGCCACGTTGCCGAAATGACGGAAGGCCATAGCAATGGGCTGGGCGATCTCCGAGACGATATTCATGGGGGTCATGACCACCACAGGCTCCGTAAAACCCTTCAGCCAGCCCAAAAAGCCGTTTTGCTTAATGGAATGGTACCATATGATCACGCTGGTCATGACCGCCCAGGTCAAGACCACAGCCAGATCTGCCGTAGTGGAGCGCAGGAAGCCGGTCATGCCGATCAAGCTGCCTAAAATAGAAGACAGAAAAATCGTTCCGATATAGGGTACCCAACGGATGTTGTGCGCGCCCATGGTATCCCTGACCAGGTTCATGAGCATGCCCACGCCCTTTTCCGTCAGCACCTGGAGCTTCCCGGGACGCTTACTGAGGTTTCTTCCCAGCAGCACGCCGGCGATCGCCAGCGTCAGCGTCACCACAATAACCGAAAGGATGGTTTCCGTAATGGCAATGGGACCGATCTCAAATAAGGTTTTCGCGCCCCTGACTTCAATTCCGTCCATCAATCACCCTTCTTTCTAAAAAATTCCGCGATCATCAAGATTGGCCGCACAAAGATGAGCGGCAGCACCAGTGCGATCACATTGGCTCCCAGCCGAATACCTGCCAGCAGCACCACCGCCATCAGCAGTAGCCGTACTATGGAGGACACCTGCACCATTTTCTTGGCTTGCTGGGTCTGTCCTTCCTGCGCCTTGTCAGCCGCCAGGCTTACCGTAACTGCCATAAAGAAATAATTGGCGATCATGACACTGGCTCCTGCCAGTGCGCCCCAAAGGACATTCATTTGAAAATATCCCAAGGCTGCAAAAATACCTACCATGGCCGCACAGCAGACCAGTTCTCCTACAGCCACAATAGCAGTCTCCCTATATACGATCTTACGAGAGTCCATAATTACCTCAATTTCAGTCGTGGTCATTAAAATAAACTGCAGGCGGCTGCGGATCCTGCTTGTCTTTACTGATCCGGGACATGGCTTTTAAGGAAGTCCGCAGACCATCTACCGCACAGATCAATCCGATGACGATCCCGGCCCAGATGACCCAACCACCCCAGCCAAACCGGTCCCGAAGCCAGACCGCCAGCAAAATGAAGCCTGCAGGCGGCAGCGCCACAGAAAGGCCCAGCTGTGTCAGCCAAACCAGCAATGTCAGATCCTTCATTCCATCTCTCCCAAGGCCAATACTGCCCATTAAAACAATTCTCGCTTATTATACCCGAAACACACGGAGGATTCAAGTCAAATATTTGTGAATATTTCCATTCTGGGAAAAGATTTGGTAAAAGGTCTTTTCATTTCTTTAAAAATATAGTAAACTTACGATAAGTATATGTAAAATGAGGAGTATAATCGTTATGCAGCAGGAATCCGAGATCTTACAGGGCAGCATTGGGGCCGTAGTATATCAAAATTATGAAAACGGCTACAGTGTTCTGCGGCTGCAGTGCGATGACGGCCAGACGGCTACCGTGGTGGGCACCATTCCCTTGCCGGTCGTTGGTGAGCGGCTGATGGTTACCGGTCGGTGGAGCAGTCACCAAAGCTATGGCAAGCAGTTTGAAGCGGAATTTCTGGAGCGGCTCATGCCCCGTACGGAAAATGAGATCCTGCGATACCTTTCCTCCCGGATCCTAAAGGGCATTGGTCCGGTAACAGCCACCAGGATCGTTCGAAAATTCGGTATCCATACCTTACAGATCCTGGAACAGGAGCCGGCGCGTCTCGCCGAGATCCCGGGAATCTCCCCGGCCAAGGCTGCCGCCATCGGCGAGAATTACCGTCTGCAGGTTGGCATGCGGCAATTGATGGAGTTTTTCGCTGTGCATCAACTGCCTGCAGAGCTGGCTGTAAAGGCCTACAAGCTCTTTGGCGAAAGCACCATTGACCTATTGTATGACGATCCTTACCTGCTGATGGAGGATGGTTTGGAGGCTCCCTTCGGCGCTGTGGACCGGTTTGCCATTGAGCTTGGTGTTGCGGGTGATGATCCCAGGCGGATCGAAGCCGGTATCCTATTTGAACTTCACTACAATTTATCAGCAGGTCACAGTTTTCTCCCGCATGGGAAGCTCTGTGCCGCTACGGCGCAGCTGCTGAGCGTGGAGGAAGCGCATGTGACGGATGGTTTGCAAAGACTTTCGGAGGCAGGCAGGGCAGTTACGGATACTCTGTCAGGTATCGATATCGTCTACCTGCCCGAGCTCCACGAGGCAGAGCTTTACACCAGTAAACGGCTGACGGAATTTGCCAAGCAGTACTTCCCGCAGCCTGCCGACTGGAAGCACCGCTTGCGAGCAGCAGAAGCAGAAAGTGGGATCACCTACTCTGACCAACAGCGACAAGCTCTGGAAGAGGCATTGCGCTCCGGTCTGCTGCTGATCACCGGTGGTCCCGGCACCGGCAAGACCACATTGCTCAAAGGCATTCTGCATCTGCTTGGCCACATGCAGCTGCGCTGCTTACTGGCCGCTCCTACGGGCCGGGCAGCCAAACGGCTGACCGAAGTCACCGGAGAAGAAGCCTGCACCATCCACCGTCTTCTGGAAGCAGGTATCGATCCGCACACCGGAAAAATGTTCTTTGCAAAGGACGAGGAAAATCCCCTGAAAGCCGATGTGATCATTGTGGACGAAATGTCCATGGTAGACATCCAGCTGCTTCACAGTCTTCTGCGGGCCATTCCTTCTGGCAGACGGCTGATCCTGGTAGGCGATCCGGACCAGCTGCCCCCTGTCGGCCCCGGCTATCCCTTCTCCGACTGTCTGCGCAGCGGGCAGCTGCCGGCCGTTCGGCTAACGGAAATTTTCCGCCAGGCCCAGGAAAGTCTGATCGTCATGAATGCGCACAAGGTCAATCAGGGGCAGATGCCCGAGCTTCGCTGCCGCACCGGCGACTTCTTTTTCCTGACCTGCCACAGCGAAGAGCAACTGGCCCAGACCGTGGCAGGACTCTGTACCACCCGGCTGCCGAAAAACATGGGGATCCCCTCTGACCAGATCCAGGTCCTGACTCCCACCCGGAAGGGTGCGGTAGGAACCTGGGGATTGAACACTCTGCTGCAAAGCCAGCTGAATCCGCCGGCATCCACCAAAAAAGAACGCAAATTTGGGGAATTCACCTTCCGGGAGGGAGACCGGGTCATGCAGATCCGGAACAATTACGATATCCTCTGGAAAAAGTGCGACGGCAGCGCCATCGGCTCCGGTATGTTCAACGGTGATATCGGCACCATCACTGCCATCGACAATGCCGCAGAGACCGTTACCGTTCTCTTTGATGACCGGGAAGCGGAATATGATTTTACACAGCTTAGCGAACTGGAGCCCGCATACGCCATGACGGTACACAAAAGTCAAGGCAGTGAATACCGGGCCGTGGTGCTTTGTGCCTGGAACGGATCTCCCTACTTGCTGCGCCGCAGCATCCTTTACACCGCCATCACCCGGGCAAAGGAGCTGCTGATCATTGTTGGCCGGGAGGAGACCATCGCCGCCATGACCCAGAACGCCCAGGTAGGCCGACGCTACTCTGGTCTGAAGCTGCGGCTGCAGGGGAAATGCCTATGATCCTCTCCACACTTCTGCGGATATTATACCCACCTAAGTGCGTATTGTGCACCCAACTGCTGGAGAGCGGGCAGACGGGCCTGTGCCACCGCTGCCGGACCGCCACCTCCGATTATCCCACGCCACGAATTCAGCTTCCCCATCTTGAAAGCTGGACCGCTTTGTGGTATTATGAAGATACGGTGCGTTCCAGCTTGCTGCGGTTCAAATTCGGGCAACGCCCCGCTTATGCCCAAACCTATGGCCAGCTGCTGGCAGTCAGGCTTCTGCAGGCCGGCCCCGATTTTGATCTCCTGACCTGGGTCCCCACCGGGCGACTGCGCAAACGTGAACGAGGTTATGACCAGGTAGCACTGTTGGCGAGAGCCACTGCCAAGGAATTGGGCTGTAAAGCCTGCCGTACATTAGTTAAGATCCGGGATAACCCACCCCAATCCGGCCAGGGCAGTGCCGCCCAGCGCCGTGCCAATGTACTGGGCGCTTACCGCGTCCAAAACCCAAAGCAGATCGCCGGAAAACGGATCCTTCTGCTTGACGATGTGATCACCACCGGCGCTACAGCCGGTGAATGTGCCAGAATGCTGCTGACCGCAGGTGCTAAGGAAGTGCACCTGGCCTGCGTGGCCGCAGCTAACCATCAAGAACAAACCAGTAGGTGATACTATGCCATTATTTTCTAACGACCTGGGCGTGGACCTGGGTACTGCCAATGTATTGATCTATGCCGAGGGAAAAGGTATCGTGATCCGGGAGCCTTCTGTTGTGGCCATGGACAAAAACACAGGCCGCATTCTGGAGGTAGGCGCTGCCGCCCGGAACATGATGGGCCGTACCCCCGGTAATGTGGTCGCCATGCGCCCGGTCAAAAACGGCGTGATCTCCGACCATGAAATGACGGTGCGGATGCTGCAGTCGCTGTTCCGCAGCGCCACCAAATCCGGTCTCTTCACGCCCAAGCCCAGAGTCGTGATCTGCGTACCCAGCGGCGTCACAGAAGTAGAGGAGCGCACGGTGATCAACGCTGCCGTGGAGGCCGGCGCGCGCCGTGTATACCTGATCGAAGAGCCTCTGGCCGCAGCATTGGGTGCGGGTTTGAATATTGAAGGTCCCAATGGCCACATGATCGTAGATATCGGCGGCGGAACAACGGATATTGCCGTGCTTTCTATGAACGGTGTAGCCGCCTCCTCCTCTGTGAAGGTGGCAGGCGACAATTTCGATGAAATGATCGCTCGGCACGTGCGGCGTAAGCACGATGTGATCATCGGGCAGACCACCGCGGAAGAAGTGAAGATCCAGATTGGCTGCGTATACCCGCGTCCCGAGGATGTGAGCATGCTGGTCAAGGGTCGGGACGCCAAGACCGGTATGCCCCGGGAGCTGGTTTTGCAGTCCTCGGAGATTTTCGAAGTCCTACGTCGCCCTGCCCGACAAATCGCTGACGAAGTACAGTCCGTGCTGGAAATGACCAGTCCGGAGTTAGTGGGAGACATCTCTCAAAACGGCATCACCCTCACCGGCGGTGGCTGCCAGATCTGGGGTATGGATCTGCTGCTGCAGGAGCGTACCGGCATCCAGTGCCGTGTGGCTGATGATCCGGACTCCTGCGTAGCTTATGGCTGCGGCAAGAGCCTGTCTTGGATGAATCAGATGCAGGAAGGACCCATCAATATTGCCCGGCGTCGGCTGATGCAGGGTTAACATAGGAGGTACCGTCATGCTGAAAAAACTGCTAAAAAGCTACGGTTTCATCATTTGCATGCTGACCGGCATCATTGCCGGCTGTATCGTAGGCGCGATCTTCCCCGCTGTTAAGGACGCGGAGGGCAACATTGTGCAGGCGGGTGCCCGCGTGCTGGAGCCCCTGGGAACGGTGTTCATCAACCTGATGTTCTGCATCGTAGTTCCCATGGTATTCTGCTCCATCGCCTCTGCCATTGCCAACATGGACTCCATGAAAACGGCCGGTAAGATCATGGGTGTCACGGTAGCCACCTTTATGGTCACTGCGGCCATTGCCGCGGTCATCATGTACACAGTCTGCCGGATCTTTCCTCTGGTCCAGGGTCAGTATGAGGCTGTGGAAGGCGAAGTGGGCCAGACTCTGGGCTTTGCAGACATGGTCATCAATTTCTTCACCAAGCCCGATTTTATGGAGCTTTGGAGCCGCAAGGCCATTCTTCCTTTGATCATCTTTGCCATTCTGTGCGGCTTCGGTATCCAGATGGCAGGCGGCAAGAAGACCATGACCGCCAAGCTGCTTGCAGATATCACAAACTGCATTATGAAGGTGGTCAAGCTCATTACTTACTATGCCCCCATTGGTTTCTTCGGCTTCTTCGCTTACCTGGTAGCCACCTACGGTCCCGAGCTGATTGGTGACTACAGCCGCACTTTGATCATCTACTATGTGCTGTGCTTCGCTTACATGCTTATCTTCTTCCCCATCTACGCCCGCTTTGGCGGCGGTAAAGGCGGCGCGAAGGTCATGTTCCAGCATCTGTTCAAGCCTGCAGCCGTCTCTTTCGGCACCTGCTCCAGTGTAGCCACCATCCCCACCAACATGGAAGCTGCGGAAGAGACCGGAATTTCCAAGGATGTATCCGACATTGTGCTGCCCCTGGGCGCTACCATGCATATGGACGGCAGTGCTATGAGCGCCATTGTAAAAGTGGCCTTCCTGTTTGGCATCTTCGGCAAGGACTTCAGTACCGGTGAAGCCATTCTGGCCATTTTCGTGGCGGTGTTCTCCTCCGTTGCCATGTCCGGCATTCCCGGCGGCGGTGGTACCGGTGAGCTGGTGCTTTGTACCATCTTCTTCCCGGACCAGATGGCCATAGCTTATCCCATCGCCATCGCACTGGGCAACCTGGTGGACCCCCCGGCTACCATGGTCAATGCCGCGGGCGACTATGTGGTCAGCTTCGTTGTTGCCCGGTTTGTAGACGGCAAAAACTGGCTGCAAAAGAAGCTTCACCCCAAGCAGTACGAAAAGAAATAAATAAAAACAATAGCAGACGGCATGACCATCCCGGTCATGCCGTTGCTTATATATGCCATACAAATTGGTATTTGTCGTGCAGCTTCCGTATAACGCCGTAGGGACGGCCATTGGCCGCCCGTCCAACAATTGCACCGCAATTGTTGTAATTTTCGCAGGAAATTAAACGATTATCGCCTTGCGGCAATGCAATTTTTACAAAATTGCCGGACGCCCAATGGGGAGCGACCCGACCGCCGCCGGTGGCGGAAAAAGGGAGGGGAGCGAGTGGCAGCGGTCGGCAAGATGCAAGCCCGCTTTGTCGG
>JAZUQE010000038.1:0-18785 GCA_045605575.1 Faecousia sp.
GGTGAGCCCGTTGCCATCGGCCGCCTGGAGCGCTTTGTTGCTGACTGGTACAGGGAAAACGTCAACGCTATGCCTGAAAAGGTGGAATCCAACGGCAAGAAGGTTGCCGTGGTCGGGTCCGGCCCTGCCGGTATGACCGCCGCCTCCGATTTGGCAAAGCGGGGCTATGAGGTGACTATGTTCGAGGCTCTGCATACCGCCGGCGGCGTGCTGGTGTACGGCATCCCCGAGTTCCGTCTGCCCAAGGCCATCGTTGCCAACGAGATCACCAAGCTGGAGGCTCAGGGCGTAGAGGTCATGACCAATATGGTCATCGGCCGGGTGCTGACCATCGACGAGCTGTTCGATATGGGCTATAAGGCCGTATTTGTAGGCTCCGGCGCAGGTCTTCCCATGTTTATGAACATCCCCGGCGAAAGCCTGAAGGGCGTTATGTCCGCCAATGAGTATCTGACCCGTACCAACCTGATGAAGGCGTATCTGGAAGAGTACGATACCCCCATCATCAAGTCTAAGGCTGTGGCCGTGGTCGGCGGTGGTAACGTTGCTATGGACGCTGCCCGCTGCGCTATGCGTCTGGGCGCGGAGCATGTGTACGTTGTCTATCGCCGCGGTGAGGCCGAGATGCCCGCCCGTGCTGAAGAGAAGCACCACGCCAAGGAAGAGGGCATTGAGTTCAAGACTCTGTGCAACCCTGTTGAGATCGTGGGCGACGAAGATGGCCGCGTGTGCGGCATGAAGTGCATCCGCATGGAGCTGGGCGAGCCCGATGCTTCCGGCCGCCGCCGCCCCATCGAGGTTCCCGATTCCGAGTTCATGCTGGAAGTGGACACCGTTATTATGTCCCTGGGCACCAGCCCCAACCCCTTGATCCGGTCCACCACCCCCGGTCTGGACACCAACCGCAAGGGCTGCCTGATCGTGGACGAGAACGAGATGACCACCCGCGAGGGCGTGTTCGCCGGCGGTGATGCTGTCACCGGCGCTGCCACCGTCATCCTGGCCATGGGAGCAGGCAAGAAGGGTGCTGCCGCCATTGACGCATTCTTGAAAAAGTAAGTTTCATACAGTAAACCCCGAGGGTGCCGATCAGGCCCCTCGGGGTTTTGCTTTATAAATTGTTATTTTTCGGGGAGTCTTCCCGTGGATGCCGTAGGGGCTGTACGACAAACTGAAGTTTATCTCTTACCACTCCATCTGTGCAAAGACTGGGAGAAAATTATCCCGCTCCTGGCGGGTGGCTTCTATGGGCTGTCCGGTCATAGGATCAAAGAAATACTGGTAGCAAAACACAGCTACTCCCCGGCAATGGGCCAAGTCTTTTGTCGATTCCAGGCTACGTTTCAAAATGTCCTTATGCTGCTTCCATTCCTCCTTGCCGCTGCCTGCGTAAGGATCTTCCTCTGACAGAGCCTTGCCAAAGGTCATGCCTACGATCAGCTTTACGGTGTCCGTATGGATCAGATCCGAAAATCTCTTGCTGACCGAAACAAAATCAAAATTTTCATGCTCCATGCCGAAATAGACCTGGGGACAGATATAATCCAGATATCCCTCCTGGCTGCACCAGGTGTAGAGATCGGCGTAATGGTCCTTGTACACCGTGTCCAGATTTCCCGCCGGGCTGACGCTGAACACACCGCCCGCTTCGTGGGCCGTTTCGTACAGGGCAGAAACCAGGGCATTTAGATTCTGCCGGCGGAAATCATCCAGATCCCGTCCTCCGCCCAAGCGCGCATAGGCCTGCAGGTCAAAGGATTCGTCGGTAGTAGGGTAGAAATAATCATCGATATGCAGACCATCGAAGTCGTAGCGCTCCATAGCCTCCCTGGCACCGTCCACGATCAGCTGGCGCACCTCCGGGTAGGCAGGATTCAGATACCAGACTCCCTTATGTAAAACCAGGTAATTTCCCAGCTTGTCCGGCTGCCCGGCCCAACGGCCTATGGTGTATTTTTCGCTTACCAGTTTCAGCTCTTCTTCCTTCATGCCCCGCATAGGATTGATCCATCCATGGACAGAAAGCCCATGCGCTCTGGCTAAGGCTGTCAGAATCTCCACAGGGTCATATTCTGCCTCCCCGGCGTACTGCCCCACCACATAACGGGACATGGGATACACTTGCGACGGGTACATGCTGTCTGCATTGGGCCGGATCTGCAAAAAAACCGTATTGAAGCCCATATTCTGCAAATTTTTCATCATGACGGTCGCTTTTTGGGTAAAGGCTTCCCGATCACGCTGTTTTCTTCCGTCAAAATACAGATCAGACAAGTCAAACTGGCTTAGCCACATAGCTTTTACAGAAACTTCTTCCTGGATAGGTGGTGGAGTGGTTTCCACAGGTTCGGTTTCTGTTTGTGTAGGAAGGGTAGGAACCGTAGTCAGAACTGTCGGCTCCTGTTTTGGTTGCGTAGACTGGTTTGTTTGCATGATTTCCTCCCCGGGTAAGGTGGTAGACGTGGTTTGCGGCAGCAGGCTGCAGCCGGTGAGCAAGCAGCCCAACAATAGGATTCCGATCCATTTCATCTTAGGTATGCTCCTTTCCAAAACATTCTATGATGGTATGATAGGGAATATTCCTATGTTATGTCAACCTGTAAATGTTTCCAGTAGTTGACTTGGCCGCTTTCTTTTGTTATTTTAGTACCCGGTTGCGCAAATTTCAGTTTATCGCGCTGATTTATTTCCGTGGTTTGTAGGGGAGGGTCTGCACGATAAATTCCAATTTGAACGAGAAACAGAGGTGTGAAGGAATGAAATTAAGAAAACTTTCCCTATACGCGCTGTTTGCCGCACTGCTGTGCCTATTCGCCTGGATCGGCTTTCCCATAGGATACGGTTTTGTGACCTTACAGACCTTTGCCCTGCTGCTGTGTCTGAATCTGCTGGGCGGCAGAGGGGGCAGTGTGGTAAGCTTCGTATACCTGCTGCTGGGAGGCATAGGCATGCCGGTTTTTTCCGGTTTCCGGGGTGGCCTGGGTATGCTGTTGGGCGCAACCGGCGGTTTTTTATGGGGCTTTTTAGCCGGAAGCCTGGTTTACTGGCTGGTCACAGCCTGCCTGGGACAGCGGTTTTGGGTAAGGCTTGTAGGAAGCGTGCTTTGCTGCCTTTCCTGTTATGCCTGCGGAAGCATCTGGTATCTTACAATATATCTGCATGCAGGCTGGGAAGCCCTGGGCAGTGTGATACTGACCTGCGTAATGCCCTATTTACTGCCGGATGCTATCAAATTGATCCTGGCCCTCCTGCTGGCAAAAAGGCTGCGGCGATTCTTGGTATAATCATCCCCTCCCGGACATAGATTGTCCCTGGGAGGGGATCCTTTTATGAAAAAACGGGAGTATTTCCTGCTGCTGGCCGCTGCCGTAGCAGTGATCGCCATGATAGCTGTACAACTGACCCATCAAACCATTACCACCGGGGCCTGGGGGCTGAGCTTCCAGCAGGAGCATACGGCACCTCTGGGGCCTGCCAGCCGGGAAGAGCTGGCCCGTTACAACGCCGCTTACTTAGGCAATACCCAGGAAAAGGTGATCTATCTGACCTTTGATGCCGGGTATGAAAACGGCTGCACCGCGAAGATCCTGGACATACTGAAAAAGCATGAAGTCAAAGCTGCTTTTTTTCTGGTGGGCAATTACATGGAAAAGAACGCCGATCTGGTAAGGCGTATGGTAGAGGAGGGCCATATCGTGGGCAATCACACCATGCACCACCACGATATGAGCAAGCTGAAGCAGGAAGCAGAATTTACCAAGGAGCTGACGGATCTGGAGGAACTGTTTCGCTCTGTCACCGGGAAGGATCTTCCCAAATATTACCGCCCACCCCAGGGAACCTACAGCAAGGATAATCTGAGCATGGCCAAGCAAATGGGCTACAAGACGGTTTTCTGGAGCCTTGCCTATGTGGACTGGAACAATGACGACCAGCCTACGGATGAGGAGGCTTTCGCTAAGCTATTGCCCCGGATCCATGACGGTGCGGTGGTCCTGCTGCACTCCACCTCTGAAACCAATGCCCGGATCATGGATGAGCTTTTGACCCGATGGAAGGAAATGGGCTATACCTTTGCCAGCATTGACCGGCTGTTTGCGGAAAGCTGAAAAAATAGATCGGTATTTGCTGCGTAGCCTCCGTATCACGCTGCCTGTGCAATTTTGCAAACAAAACAGCTTTGCCAAAGGCAAGCATACTTTCATTTTCTGCAAAAAGTCCAATAATGGCAAAGCAATTGTGGTCCGTCCCTGCGGGGTCCACGAAAGACTTTGCGACAAACACAAGCGCGCCGCAGATGCGGCGCGCTTGATTTATTGGGTATTCTGCTCCAGCCAGATGAGAAGGACGGCGATATCCGAGGGACTTACCCCAGAGATCCGGCCAGCCTGGCCGATGGACATGGGGCGGATCTGACTGAGCTTTTGCCGGGCTTCCAGCCGCAGACCGTGGATATTCTCGTAATCCATATTTTCCGGAAGACGGCGGTTTTCTTCCTTCTTAAACTCCGCCACCTGCTTTTCCTGCCGGGCCAGATATCCGGCATATTTAATCTGGATCTCTACCTCTTCCGTCACAGCCGGAGGCAGGTCGGGACGGTCCGGGTCAAAGGGGGCGATGTCCCCATAGGTGACCTGAGGCCGACGCAGAAGGTCAGCCAGCCTTGCGGAATTGGTCACCGGGGCCGATTCCCGGAGTGCCAACATGGCATTCAGCGCGTCATTGGCAGCCACGCCATTGGCTTCCAACCGGTTGATCTCCCGGCGGACGGCTTCATATTTTTCCTCCACCTGCCGCAGCCGCGCCGGAGGCACCAGCCCCACCTTTGCGCCGATGGCCGTGAGCCTTTGGTCGGCATTGTCCTGCCGGTGCAGGAGACGGTATTCCGACCGGCTGGTCATAATGCGGTATGGTTCTTCCGTACCTTTGGTCACCAGATCATCGATCAGTGTACCGATGTAGCTGGTATCCCTGGTCAGGATCAGAGGTTCCTTCCCCAGTAGTTTCAAGGCAGCATTGATGCCGGCGATCAGTCCCTGGACAGCCGCCTCCTCATAGCCCGAAGAGCCGTTAAACTGTCCTGCACCGTACAGACCGGTAATATGCTTATACTCCAGGGTGGGCAGGAGGCTGGTAGGGTCGATGCATTCATATTCAATGGCATAAGCCGGACGCATCATCTCCGCGTTTTCCAGTCCCGGTACGGTGCGCAGCATTTGCAGCTGCACATCCTCCGGAAGACTGGAGGAAAAGCCCTGAATGTACATTTCCTCGGTATCCATGCCGCAGGGCTCAATGAAGAGTTGATGGCGTTTTTTTTCCGCAAAGCGGACGATCTTCGTCTCAATACTGGGACAGTAACGGGGTCCCACACCGGAGATGGTGCCATCGTACATGGGGCTGCGGTGCAGATTTTCCCGGATGATCCGGTGCGTCTCCTCATTGGTATAGGTCAAATAACACACTGCCCGGTTTTCCAGGGGATGCTCTGTGCGGAAGGAGAAAGGCTCCGGGATCTCATCGCCAGGCTGCAGCTCCATTTTAGAAAAGTCGATTGACCGGCGGTTCACTCGCGGCGGCGTTCCGGTCTTGAACCGGCGCAGTGGCAGCCCCAGCAGGCGCAGCTGCTGGGCAAGGCCCACAGATGCGTGCATACCGTCCGGTCCCGCGCTTTGGACGGATTCGCCGGTGATCACCGTACTGTCCAAATAAGTACCAGTGGCCAATATGACCGCCTTCGCTGCATAAACGGCGCCCAGGGCGGTGACCACACCGGTGACGGCACCGTCAGATACCCGGATATCCACGATCTGGGCCTGCTTGAGCTGCAGATTTTCCTGCTGCTCCAGGGTATGCTTCATGACTGCCTGGTACTTACGCCGATCTGCCTGGGCCCGCAGAGAGTGGACTGCGGGTCCTTTGCCCCGGTTCAGCATCCGATACTGGATGCAGGCTTTATCCGCCGCTACGCCCATCTCACCACCCAGAGCGTCCAATTCCCGGACCAGGTGACCCTTGCCCGTGCCGCCAATTGCCGGATTGCAGGGCATATTGCCTACTGCGTCCAGATTGATCGTAAACAGGATCGTTTCCAGTCCCATCCGGGCTGCCGCCAGGGCCGCTTCAATGCCTGCATGGCCTGCGCCGATGACCGCAATATCACAGCTTCCAGCCTGGTAGTAATTCATAGGAATCACGCTTCCTCACTTTTTACTTTTTCTTCCGGCTGCAAAACAAAGGGCTTACATACCACTTCGCAGCGGTTGATAGGAGTACCCAGAGCATGGAATTTTTCTTCATAGCCGGTCATAATGCCTACAATGCCGTTTGCGTGCAGATCCCGGGTCAGATTCTTGACCTCCAGGCCACAGGCAGCAAACTCTTCTACGGAGTATTCAAAAAGGGGCGCGTTATCTGTCTTAAAATGGAATTCCCCGCCGCATTTGACTACACGGCAATACTTATCCAAAAAGCCCCGGTGGGTCAGGCGGCGCTTGGCATTTTTCTTACGGGGCCAGGGATCGGGAAAATTGATAAATAACCGGTCGATCTCCTCCGGCGCGAAAATATCCTCGATGTTGGCCACGTCCATATCGATGTAAAATACATTGGTAAGGCCCATGGTTTTTGCTTTTTCCATGGCCACTACCATTGCCTCCCGGCAGCGCTCCACAGCGATCAGCAGTACACCGGGATTGGCCTGGGCTGTCTCAGCGGTAAATTTTCCCTTGCCGCAGCCCACTTCCACCCAAAGGGCGGTACAGCCGGGCATAAGATCACGCCACTTTCCCTTTTTTTCAGCAGGTTCTGCGATCCGCAGGGCAGCACAGGCTTCCATCCGGGGTTCTAAGTTGCGCATTTTTCTCATTCTCATAGCTTCATCCTCCTGTAGGATCACACATACTCTTTCAGTTTCGCATTATAGCAGAAGAAACCGGAATTGAAAAGATAAAAATTAAAATTGGTATTTGTCGGACAGAGCAATCGTAGGGACGGAGGGGATTCCAAAGGGGAAAACGGCGCTATTTCGGATGAAGTAGATCCGATCCGTTTTCCCCTTTGGCCGTCTGGGGGGTCCGGGGACCATACGGAAAGTCCCCGGCGGCTCTTTGGATACTTTCTGGCCGGACAGAAAGTATCCTATTCCCGGCAGCTTCTTTCGTGGCAAAAAGCCGATTCCGTTTCTGCGTACCCTTAAGTGCGGAGGGCGGCGCGTCAAGGATGCCGCTCCCTACGAGGGTGCAGAGCGAGAATGGGAATGAGATTGCCACAGCCAGTGTGCGCACTGGCTTCGCAATGACAAGGAATTACGAAGGTGCGAAAGGGAATCTTGGCGGGCGGCAAGGCCGTCCCTACGGGAGCATAAGGGGTGCGGAGAAGGGACGGTTAGGACCGTCCAGGAGTGTAAGTCCCTACGGGGTGCAGATGGGAGGGATCAATCCAGGTAACGGCAGGCGGCCATGGCGGCGATGGCGCCGTCGGCGGCTGCGGTGACTACCTGGCGGATGCGCTTGCTGCGGCAGTCACCGGCAACGAACAGGCCGGGGGTATCCGTACAGCAATCTTCGCCGGAGTCGAAGTAACCCCAGTCGTTGAGCTTGCCAAACTCCGCGAAAGCTTCGTTTTCGGGCATCAGGCCCACAGCCAGAAATGCACCATCGACCGCGATCTCCGATTGGGCACGGGTTTCCTCGTTACGCAGCTGTAAACCGGTCAAGGCACCGTTTGTTTGCTGATAGCCGGTGACCACAGTGGAAAAGAACACTTCCACATTGTCTTTTTCTGCCAGAGCCTGGGCCAATTTTTGCTCGCCGGTGAAGAAAGCCAGGTTCTGAACAATGGTGACCTTGCGGCATACCTCACTCAGCAGCAGGGCTTCCTGTAAGGCGGAATTGCCGCCGCCGATCATAGCTACGTCCTGGCCTGCGTAAAAAGCGCCGTCACAGACTGCGCAGAAGGAAATGCCGTTGCCGATCAGTTCCTCTTCGCCGGGCAGGCCCAGCATCCGGTGCTTTACACCCAGCGCCAGGATCACAGCGCCGCCTTCAAAGGCGCTGCCTTCTTCTGTAAAGACACGGAAGCAGGTTTCGTGCTTTTCTACATGGTTGACAGTTTCCAGCTCCATATCCGCACCCAGGTTCATAGCCTGGTCCACCAGCTTGTCGGCGAATTCTACGCCGCTGATCTGGACAGTGCCAGGAATATTCTCTACCTTGGGAGAGTAGGCGATCTGGCCGCCGAAGCCGTTCTTCTCGATGACCAGTACGGTCTTGCCTGCCCGGAGGGCGTAGACAGCAGCAGTCAGACCTGCAGGGCCGCCGCCAACGATAATGATGTCATGCATATCCATTCGTCTTCTTTCTGTTTATAGATTCCCGCTGTGGGCGAAGAGAGGGCCGGGCGTTTGCCCGGCCCTTTTTGATTTTACAGGCTTGCCAGGTACTTCTTGATCTCGGGGACGGAGTAGTAGCTGGTGTAGCTGTCATCGCTGGTGATGACCAGGGTAGGAGCACCCTTTACGCCATACTGACGGCACAGGTCTACGTTCTCATCCGCGATCAGCTTTTCAAAAGCAATACCGGCCTTGGCCAGCAGATTTTCAGCTACCCGGCAGTTGGGACAGGTGACACGGGAGAACAGGATGGCCTTGCCTGCTGCGGGGGCGGGGGCAGCTGTGGGGGCGTCACAGACGGAGGGCTCACAGACGGACGGTTCTTCATTTTTTACAGTACCCTTCAGCACGGAAGTACCGATATTGTAGACCTTGCGATCCTTAAACTCCTGGCTCTTGCCGTCGTTCCAGTTCTGCACAGGGCGGTAGTAGCCGGTGATACGGCTATAGACTTCGGTCTTCTTACCACAGTGAGGACAGGTGTACTGCTCACCGGTCAGATAGCCATGGTCAGCACAGACAGAGTAGGTGGGGCTCAGGGTATAGTAAGGCAGCTTGTGGTTTTCCGCGATCTTGCGGACCAGGGCCGCAGCGGCCTGCCAATCGGGCAGCTTCTCGCCCAGGAAAGCGTGGAAGACAGTGCCGGAGGTATAGCGGGTCTGCAGCTCGTCCTGGATCTCCAGGGCGGTGAAGATGTCCTCAGTGTAACCAACAGGCAGGTGGGAAGAGTTGGTATAGTAGGGAGTACCGTTCTCGTTGGCGGTGATGATGTCGGGATAAGCAGCCTTATCGTGCTTGGCGAAGCGATAGGTAGTAGACTCGGCAGGGGTGGCTTCCAGATTATAGAGGTCACCGTACTGCTCCTGATAGTCACTCAGACGCTCACGCATGTGATCCAGCACTTCCTTGGCAAACTGCTGCACATTCTCGTTTGTCAGGTCAGCACGCAGCCACTTGGCGTTCAGACCCACCTCATTCATGCCAATCAAGCCGATGGTGGAGAAATGGTTGGCGAAGGTGCCCAGGTAACGCTTGGTGTAGGGATACAGACCGTTTTCCAGCAGCTGGGTGATAACGGTCCGCTTGGTCTTAAGAGACCGGGCGGAGATATCCATCAGTTTATCCAGGCGGGCATAGAAGTCAGCCTCGTTTTCTGCCAGATAAGCGATCCGGGGCAGGTTGATGGTCACAACGCCGATGGAGCCGGTGGACTCGCCGGAGCCGAAGAAGCCGCCGGACTTCTTGCGCAGCTCACGCAGGTCCAGACGCAG
The DNA here is from genome assembly GCA_045605575.1 of Faecousia sp. GTDB lineage: Bacteria > Bacillota > Clostridia > Oscillospirales > Oscillospiraceae > Faecousia. Next base: position 9,664 of record JAZUQE010000038.1, read on the forward strand.
ACGGCAGCACATGGAACGAACGTCGGAGGGTTCCATGTCGGAGTTGATGTAGTTGGAGAAGTAGGGGGTGCCGTACTTGGCGGTCATTTCAAACAGGAGCTTGTTGTTCTCTGTCTCGCTCCAGTCGAAGTTCCGGGTGATGGAGTAGGTGGGGATGGGATACTGGAAGCCACGGCCGTTGGCATCGCCTTCGATCATGATCTCGATGAAGGCCTTATTGACCATATCCATTTCCTTCTTGCAGTCACCGTAGGTGAAGTCCATCTCCTTGCCGCCTACGATAGCGGGAAGATCCTTCAGATCGGGAGGGCAGACCCAGTCCAGCGTAATGTTGGAGAAGGGAGCCTGAGTACCCCAGCGGGAGGGGGTGTTCACACCGTAGATGAAGGACTGGATGCACTGCTTTACTTCCTTCTGGGACAGGTTGTCTACCTTGACGAAGGGAGCCAGGTATGTATCAAAGGAGGAGAAAGCCTGCGCACCGGCCCACTCGTTCTGCATAATGCCCAGGAAGTTGACCATCTGGTTGCAGAGGGTGGAGAGGTGGCCTGCGGGGGAGGAGGTGATCTTACCGGGAACGCCACCCAGACCTTCCTGGATCAGCTGCTTCAGACTCCAGCCTGCGCAATAGCCGGTGAGCATGCTCAGGTCATGCAGATGGATCGCGGCGGAACGGTGGGCTTCGGCTACTTCGGGGTCATAGATCTCGCTGAGCCAGTAGTTTGCCGTAATGGCACCGGAGTTGCTCAGGATCAGACCGCCCACAGAGTAGGTGACGGTGGAGTTTTCCTTAACGCGCCAGTCGTTGATCTGCAGGTAGTTATCCACCAGATCCTTGTAGTTGAGCAGAGCGGAATTCACATTGCGGATCTTCTCACGCTGCTTGCGGTTGAGAATGTAGGCCTTGGCCACATCGGAATAACCGGCATCGGACAGAACGCGCTCCACGCTGTCCTGAATGTCTTCCACAGAGATGACACCATCTTTGATCTTGCTTTCAAAATCAGAAGTGACCTGCAGGGCCAGCAGGTTGATGACACTGGGATGGTAATGCTTGCCCTTGGCCTCAAAGGCCTTGATCATGGCAGAGCTGATCTTGGAAATTTCAAACTCTACGGTGCCGCCGTCTCTCTTTAATACGCGGTACATAGCTCTTTCCTCCTAAAAAATGATAATACAGGCATGCCGCAGCAGCCTTGCAAACGCGACAGTGCCTGTATTATATATCACCGCGAATGATATGTCAATATGTTGTGATGAAAAAATATAAATAATACAACATATTGTGTTTGCGGCTTAGCCACGAATGGCCACGCTGTGCGCACAGCGTTCCAAAATCTGCTGATACTGAGCCAAAAGACCCGGATTTGGGGCGGATAAATTGGAAAAAGGTACGGTATCCCGGTCAGTAAAGGGCTGCAAAAAAAGTCTGCCGATCTTGCCGCCGGGCACAATATGTTGGATCCAGTCGGCCATTTCTTCTACGGAAGCGACGGTATGCAGAGGGTCGACCACCGTGGTGCGGAATTCGTGATCCAAAACGCCCGAGGCAAGATAGCGGATGCTTTCCGCAATGGGGGCAGGATCAAAGCGGGACAGGCCGGCGGTAGAGGCGTAGGATGAGGGACCGTTTTTAATGTCCATAGCTACATAGTCTACCGCTCCGGATTCCACAGCCTGCTGCAGCACATGGGGTAAATAGCCGTTGGTATCCAGCTTCACACTGTAGCCCATGGCTTTGATGCGCTGCAGGAGCGAAAGCAGCTGGGGCTGCAGGGTAGGCTCGCCGCCGGTGATGCAGACACCGTCCAGCAAGCCACGGCGCTTTTCCAAAAATGCCAGCAGGGCGACATCGTCCATCAGCGCAGGGCAGTCTGCGCCCAGCAGCTCATAATTATGGCAAAAGGGACACCGGAAGTTGCAGCCCGGCAGAAAAACGGTGCAGGCTACTTTTCCCGGGTAGTCCAGAAGGGTCATTTTTTGAAGTCCGGCAATACGCATGGTTTTCTCCTGATGGGGTTATAGGATCGGTTTTAGGGGCTGGTCGGCAAGGTAGCTGTAAAGCGCCCGGGCCCAGACGGTGCAGCCGGCCGTGTCCGGATGGCCGCCGTACTTGGCCATGTGCGGGGCATCCGGCTGGCCCAGATGGGGAACTACGTCAAAAACACCGGCTGTCTGGGAAGCCAGAACGGTACGGATGTGATCGTTGACACGCTTCCAGAGGGGAATCAGAGGATCTGGATAGTCAAAGGGCGGGATCGTCTGCAAAAATACGGTCTTTCCTGCCTGGGTCAGATATCGGACGATGGTATCCAGATGGCGGATCAGCACCTCTGCGTCCGCATACTGAAATAGATCGTTGACTCCGTAGCAGACGATCAGCACATCGTTTTGCAGCGCCTTGTAAAGCCAGGCGCCGCCCGAAGCAAGGTCTGCCGCCCGACCATAGCCCAAGCCCAGATTCCAGCAGGCAAGATCGGCAGGAAGCTTTTCTGCCAGCTGGGCATTCCAGCCTAAGTAGGAGTTGGGAGGCGCACCAATGCCCTGGGTGATGGAATCGCCGATGAAGCCGACACGACGGCGCACAGGCCGGGCGCAGCCGATCATGGAGGGACAGGGGACACGCTTGTCGAAGATCCACGCATCTTCTGCTTTGCGGTATACAGGCAGAAGTGTCTCCTCGTGGTAGGGAAGCTGGTGGCCCCGAAAGGTCAGTTCCAGGCATAGGTATTCGCCGCTTTCAAAGGTCATTTCCAAAGGATCGGTAGAAAAAAACTCACCGGGGGCAACGGTTTTTGCGGTTTGCCCGCGGAAGGTAACCGGGCGGAAGCTATGGGCTGCGGCATTTACAGAGGCGGCCTGGTCGGCAAAATCCAGGCCGATGGAATCGGCTGCGCACTTACCCAGTTTTGCACAAAGGATCTCCCAGCCGGGCAAGATCCGGTTGCAGTGGCTCACGGAGCCGTCTGCAAAGGTGCTGTCGATGATATTGGAAAACAACAGACTGTAGGGGAAAGTACCGCTGTGGGTGATCTTGTAATATATGCGGCCGGTATATATCCGGTCAGCGTCGGAAGCAAACCAGTGTTGGTTGCCGCTGCCGGCCAGGGAATTGGAGGTAAACCGGGTGAAGAATTCCATGTGTAAATTTTCCTTTCACACAAATTAGGAATGTTTACTCTCTTCCAGGGCGGCAATGCGCTCGCTGAGAGGCGGGTGGCTGTATTCGAGTGCCACCAGCAGCTTGGAAGGAGCCAGATGGGAGAAATTCTCCTTGGCCAGCTTCTTTAAAGCGGTGATCAGACAGACACCGTAGCCCTCCTGAACGGCTTGGCGGTCGGCACGGTACTCGGCGTGACGGCTGTAGGCACTGGTCAGCATGCCGGTCAGAGGCTGGATCAAGCCCAGACCGATGCCGGTCAGAATGTAGGCAAAGCCGTAATTGACGGTATCAAAGCCGAAAGCAAAGTGCAGATCCGCAGTGCGGACGGTGAGCCATATCACCACGGCCGTCAGCAAAAGGTTTCCGAAGTTCATGATCTGCTGCTTCAGAACATCCTTATGCAGACCGTGACCCAGCTCGTGGGCAAACACGGCGCAGATCTCGTCGGTGAACATAGCGTTTACCAGATTGTCGTAGAGCACGATGGTCTTCAGCTTACCGAAGCCTGTGAAATAGGCGTTCAGTTTGGTGGTACGGCGGGAAGCATCCATGATTTCGATGGCCTTGACCTGGTAGCCGTGCTTGGTGAGCAGTTCCATGAGCTTGTCTTTCAGTTCGCCCTCTTCCAGAGGGGTGAACTTGTTGCCCACCCGGCTGAGAATAGGGTATAGAAAAGAAATCAGCAGTGTAAATCCAAATACGGCGATGGCGAAAGCCAGGATCATCCAGTCGCCCAGCAGCGGATGCAGCAAGGTCAGCAGGCTGCCCAGCAGCAGGTTCAAAAGCAGCCCGATGAGCAGGTTGCGAATCTGGTCGGTGATAAAGGTCTTGACTGTCGAGCGGTTGAAGCCGTATTTCTGCTCGATGACCATGGTCTCTATATAATCGAACACAACACCGACTACGGCAGACACGACCGTATCCAGCAAAATCACAGCCAGCATCTGCAGGAAAATCTGACTGCCGAACAGGCCGGCGAAAGCGGCGTAGGCACCGGATAGGAGCAGGATCAGATTGGTCAGGAAAGAGGCTACGGTGGAGAAAATACTCAAGCGGCACTGCTCCGCACTGTAGCGCTTCCAGCGGCTGTAGGTATCCGCGTCGTACACATCTGCCACATTGGCAGGAGTGGGATTGTTGGCGGAACGGTACTGCACAATGTTGAGTATCAAACGGTATAGAAAGGAAAGTGTCAAAAGCACCGGCGGCAACAGTTTCCAGATCATAGAAAATCCTTCTTTCTTTTCGGCATATTGTGTTGCTTTTTGTAGTCTACCACAAGATAAGGGAAAAAGCAATAGATGGATGTCAAAGGAAAAGACAAATCGGGGACTGCTTGCATAGAATGGCGCGGGCGCAGGCCCAGGGAGGATCCTCACGGAGAACTGGAAGGAGCGAATTATGGCACAATTTAAACTGGCATTAAACGCAGGACATGATTTAAAAACGCCGGGAAAACGTCTGCCGGAAGCGCTGGATCCGGCGCAGACGAGAGAATGGACACTCAATGATCGGGTAGCGGATAAGGTGGAGAGGCTGCTGAAGGAAGGATACACCGGCTGCACGGTGCTGCGGACCGATGATACGACCGGACAGACGGATGTTCCGCTGCGGGAGCGTACGGACGCGGCGAATGCCTTTCGGGCAGATCTATATTTGTCTATCCATCACAACGCCGGGATCCATGGCGGCAGCGGCGGCGGGATCATCGCCATTGTATATGACTTCGCAAGTGAAGAGGCCAAGGTATGGCAGAAGGAGCTGTATGATGCATTGATCCAGGCAACAGGCTTACGGGGAAACCGGGCAAGTCCTTTGACGCAAATGAATTTGCATGAGCTAAGGGAGACAGCAATGCCTGCGGTATTGCTGGAGCTGGGCTTTATGGACAGCACAGCAGATGCGCCGGTGATCCTGACAGAGGCCTTTGCAGAACAATGCGCCGGAGCGATCGTGGAAGTGATCGCTCGCAGGGCGGGGCTTGTCAAAAAAAGTCAAGATCTATACCGGGTGCAGGTTGGCGCATATACGGACAGGGCAAATGCTGTGCAACAGCTGGAAAAGCTGCGGCAACTGGGGTTTACAGATGCGTTTATCCATCAAGACCGAGGATGAGTAAAAAACGGGTGCTGCCCAAGGGCAGCACCCGGCATATCAAGAAACGCGGAAGGTCTCAAAGCAGGCGCGCATGATAGCATACAGGCCTTCGTACATCTCTATGGAGAAGCGGGCTTCGATGCTATAGGAGATCTCGCCGCAGTCGAGCAGAAACTTATGCATGCAGTAGCCGGCGTTTTCGCCTGTGCCGGTCAAGCTGACGGCGGTGGTGGGGTAACCGGCCAGGGTGATGCTCTCGACGGCGGTCAGGCTATACCCGTCGGGGACGCCCTGGGTCACGAAGGCTGCCGGGTCGTAAGCGCTGTCATAGGGAATGACCAGGTAGTAAACGGGCTGTTCACAGCCCCAGTCTTCGTAGGAAAACAGGTCGCTGTCTGCTTGAGGGATCAAGGTAAAATAGGCAGGATCCATAGCCATGGTATACTTGCCGCATTGACCGGCAACGGTCTGCACCGGGATCTGACTGACCTCACCTTCCTGCCAAACTTCCAGATACTGTGGCGCAGGTGCGGTGGTGGGAACGGTAGTTGATTGCGTTACTGGGGGTGCTTCGGTGGAACCGCCGGGGAAAGCCGCACGGCAGGCACACAGCTGCAGCAGCATCCAGACAGCGACCAACACAGAGAAATAACGCTTGCGCATAGATAAGCCTCCCGGATCCTTGGATTCTTACGGTGAGTATAGCACATTCTGGCAGACGATACAATACGTCTTCCGAGCCATACACAAAGAAAATCTATATGACAATTGCGAAATGCGGGAAAGGTATGCTATAATGCTGTTGGATCCCCCTCGAAAAAACACAATGGAGGCGGCTATGGGAAAAATAGATACACCGGCTTATCAGACCGGCAGGAAAGAGCGGATCGCGTACTTCCTGTTCTTTTTAGGGCAGAACATCCTCTGGGGGTATGCGGGCTACGTAGAGACCTTTTTGACGGACATCGGCATTGCGGCGGCTACAGCGGCAGCGATCTTGCTGGTACCTAAGCTTTGGGACGCGGTCAATGATGTGATCTTCGGTTATATCGTGGACAGGCATACCTTCAAAAACGGGCAGAAGTTTATTCCCTGGGTGCGCCTTGGCACAACGGCAGTAGGCATCACGACGGTGGCTATGTTTGCCATACCCGAGACAATGGCGCAACCCCAGAAGATCGGGCTGTTTTTGGTTGCCTATATCCTGTTTGATATCAGCTATACCGTTCAGGACGCGCCGGCCTTTGCACTGACTACGGTGATGACTTCGGATGTGGAAGAAAGAAGCAGCATCATCGCGGGCGGAAAGCTTTGGTCTATGGTGGGCGGCGTGATCGCCACGTTGCTGGTGCCGCTGGTGCGGCCTGTCCTGGGCTGGTTTGGGGCCTGTATTGTATTTGTGGCGGTATCCATCGGACTGATGATCCCCATGCTTTTTGGGGCAAAGGAGCGCATGGCACCAGAAACAGAAAATAATCCAAGCCTCCGGGCAATGCTTGCGTACTTAAAAAGCAACAAATTTCTGATCGTGGCGCTGCTGGCGCTGCTGATCCTGGGCCTTGCCAATGTGGAGCAGAAGATGGCCCTCTATGCGGGCCGGATCTGCCTGGGACAGGAAAATATGGCAACGCTGGTTGCCGGCGGCGCAGCGGTATCTGTGATCCTGGTGTCCGCGTTGGTGCCGGTGCTGTCGAAGAAGTGGGATAAATTCCATGTGCTTTGTGTTGGATTGGCGTTTGCCATCGTGATGGATGTGGTGGCCTATTTTGTGGGCTATGACAATTTGGTGGTCGCCATTTTGATGATCATGCTCAAGTGCAGCGGTCTGGGCTTCTGGTCTGTGATCGTGTATATGCTGGTTGCCGATACGGTGGAATACGGCACCTACAAGAGTGGGACCCGGGCGGCGGGCGTAACCTTCAGTCTGCAGTGCTTTGCCGCCAAGCTGAAGAACGGACTGATGGGTTCCATGGTGCTTATGAGTCTGTCTATGGTAGGCTTTGTGGAGGGAGAAAATGCGGGGCAGCCGGATGGCGTGGCTGATGGCGTGTGGGCGCTGTTCTGTCTATTCCCGGCGGTGGGCTTTGTGATCGCGCTGGCGATCCTGCTGCTGTTCTATAAGCTCAAGACCAAGGATGTGCAGGTCATGGCAAGCTTCAACCACGGCAGGATCAGCCGGGAGGAAGCGGAAGCCATTCTGGCCCAGAAGTATGGTCCGGCAGGTGAGAAGCAATGAGATCCGAGATCCATAAGTTCCCTGATCAAAATGGGGAGTTCCAGCGTGTACAGCTGGTTCGGCTGGACAGCTGGGAACAGCTGGAGGCGTTTGCGCCTGTACCTTCGGACCGGGCCCTGCAGTGTTTTGGAGATATTTATGAAAACTATCTGATCCCGGCCTGCCCCTGGGTGTTCGGAAATTTAGTGCTGTTTCGGCTGCCGGAAGAAGTGAAACCTCTGACGGGCATCGACTGCCTTACCTGTGCGGCGGCATTGCTGCGCAGGCATGCGTGCTTTTTGGGACGAAAGCCTGTGATCCGTCACAGGCAGACCAGGCAGCTGTGGGACGAACTGGAAAAGCGAGACTGCTTAAGGATCGTTCGGGGAAAGCTGCCCATCACCACCATCATCCCGGTAGCGGAAGCGTCCGGTTTTCTGACGGAAAGCGAGCCGGGAGCGGCTATGAAGGTAAATGGTTCGTTTTTCATTATGGATCCGTTTGACTGCGCTACGGTATTTGATCATGTGGGGACCTGCTTTGGCCTGTACGTAAAGGATGGGGTAGTGGAGCGTCCGCCGCTCTACGCCAGAGAGGCGCTGATCGTAAAAAAAGACGGCAGCGTGCAGGTGACAGAGCCGAAACTGGAGCAGATGATCCTTCAAATTGGAAGTTACCGCTTAACACCCGGAGACAATGCCGCGGTGTATACCCGCCCCAGACATGCCAGAACGCCGGGTGGCAAAGGAAGAAAGCTGGTCATCGTGGGGCGGCGTGTGGAGGCGGTGTATTTACACGGGAGCGCGCCGGTACCTGCCTCCGGCTTTGTGCTGGCGGTGGACAGCGGCTGCGCTGTCCAGCCCGGTGACGAAGTGACGTATCTGGGCATGGAGGATGTGGCTTTTGGAATCCAGGTAGGCAACAGCATTGTAAGAGACGGTGTGCCGACTATGGAATTCCGTTCCCGGTTTTATAATATCCGGGCATTACAGCCCGTGCCTTACCCGCCTTGCCTATATCCGCTGAAATTCTCTGCTTCCCGGGCGGCGAGGATCGCCCTTGGGGCGGACAAAGCAGGAAAGCCCATACTTCTATGGGCCGAGGGCGCGGCAAAATTTGGCCACACCCCCGGGGTGGACAGCTGTGGTGCCACGCTGGCAGATATGGCCAGAATCTGCACGGAGCTTGGCCTGGTGCAGGCGATCAACCTGGATGGCGGTGGCAGTGCCCAGATCCTGTTGGACGATCGGAGGGAATTGTGTATTTCGGACCGCAATGCAGACGATCACAGCGAATCCGAACGTCCCGTGCCAATGGGATTGACGGTAAGAAAGCAGTAAAAATCGGCCCGGAAAGGGCCGATTTATCTGTCAAAAACATAGTACCTTCGATTATTAAGTAACAGGAGCAAAAAAAGAACGCAGGTTGATGATACTTTCTCTCCGGCGAGAAAGTATCCAAAGAGCCGCCGGGGACCTTTCGTATGGTCCCCGGACTCCCCAGACGACCAAAGGGGAAAGCGGACCGGTGATATGTGATCAAGACTTTCCACCGCTTTCCCCTTTGGAATCCCCTTTGGGGCTTTTGTGAAGATAAGCAACCCACTTTTTTGACACGCTCAATCGGCCCGGAAAGGGCCGATTTTTG
>JAZUQE010000039.1:0-2503 GCA_045605575.1 Faecousia sp.
GCGACTCCATCTCTGTGTATCCGTCCTTCAGCATTTCCAATAAGGTCAAGGGTATCATCCTTCAGTACGCCAGAAAACTGGGTCCTGCTATTGGAATCAAGGGGTTGTTCAATATCCAGTTCATCGTGGATGAAAAGGATGATGTGTATATCATCGAGGTCAATCCCCGATCCTCCCGGACAGTGCCGTTTCTCAGCAAAGCCACCGGCTACCCCTTGGCAGATATTGCAACACTGGTGGCGCTGGGGCACAGCCTGAAGGAACAAGGCATCTTTGATCTTTATCCGGAAGAGAAAAGACGTTGGTATGTGAAAGTACCTGCGTTCTCCTTTTCCAAGCTTCGGGGTATGGATGCTTATCTCAGCCCGGAAATGAAATCCACCGGAGAGGCCATCGGCTATGATGAAAAACTCCACCGGGCAATGTATAAAGCTATGACTGCCTCCGGTATGAAACTGCAGAACTATGGTACGGTTTTGGTTACACTGGCAGATGAAGATAAGGAGGAAGCACTGCCGCTGGTGCGCCGCTTTTATGAGCTGGGCTTCAATATTGAAGCAACCACAGTAACAGCAGCTTTTTTTAAGGCGCATGGAATACGGACGCGGACACTTCATAAGCTCAGCGAGGGCAGCCAGGATGTATTGGATGCGATCCGCAGCGGCTATGTGAGCTATGTGATCAATACCCGTGCAATCCTGTCCGGAGTACACTATGAAGATGGCGTTGCCATTCGCCGCTGCGCTGTAGAAAACGGCGTGACTATGCTGACCGCGCTGGATACCGTCCGGGTACTGTTGGATGTTTTGGAGGAGATCACGCTAGGGATCTCTACAATAGACGCATAAGGAGGCGCCTATGCACTTTACAAAAATGCACGGTCTTGGCAATGACTATTTATATGTTTACGACGAGGTCCCGGAAAATGTGGCAGAGCTGTCCGTTCAGCTGTCAGATCGCCACTTCGGTGCCGGGTCGGACGGTATGATCTATATCTGCCCGTCATCTGTGGCTGATTTCAAGATGCGTATATTCAATGCCGACGGCAGCGAAGCCAAAATGTGCGGCAATGGGATCCGCTGCGTAGGAAAGTATGTATATGACAAGGGCTATACCAATAAGCTCCATTTGCGAATCGAAACATTATCCGGCATCCGTACTTTGAATCTGCAAGTGACGGATGGAAAAGTGGATAACGTCACCGTGGATATGGGAAAGGCGGCAGTTCAGGAGGATATGCGGTTGCTGGTGGACGGAGCAGAAGCGGTTTGCACGCCGGTAACCGTAGGAAATCCCCACGCGGTACTGTTTGTGAATGATATAGACAAAGCACCCCTTACCACCCTTGGCCCAAAGCTGGAGCGCCACACCGCATTCCCGGATGGGGTGAATGTGGAGTTTGTGCAGGTGCTTGGAAACAACGCGCTGCGTATGCGGGTCTGGGAGCGGGGCAGCGGTGTAACGATGGCCTGTGGAACCGGAGCCTGCGCCAGTGTGATGGCTGCGATCAGCAAGAATTATTGCTGTTATGACGCACCTGTAGCGGTTCATTTGGACGGTGGTACACTGGTTATCCGAATCGCATCTGACAATACTGTGACGATGACCGGCCCGGCTGAAATCGTTTATGAAGGAGAGACCAAACTATGCTGACACCCAATATGCATTATTCGGAATTGAAGGATTCTTATCTTTTCAATACCATCTACCGCAAAACTGCCGAATATCAGAGTTCTCACCCGGACAAGAAGATTTACCGTATGGGTGTGGGGGATGTCTCACGTCCTTTATGCGATGCGGTTATTAAAGCCCTGCATACGGCTGTTGACGATCAGGCAACCATGGAGCATTTCCACGGGTATATGCCGGAAAGCGGTGCGCCGGAGCTTCGAAAAGCTATTTCAGAATACTATAGACGGTTTTCTGTTTCTGTTTCAGCCGATGAAGTATTCATATCAAGCGGTGCTTGCGACGATCTGGGAGATGTTCTGGAGCTGTTCGACAAGGATAACACAGTCCTTGTAATCGAACCTGCGTATCCGGAGTATGTAGACACCAATATTCTTTGCGGAAGGAAAGTCATCCACCTGGATTCCGGAGAGGAGAATGGCTTTTTACCGTTGCCCAGCGAGGAGATCCAGGCAGATATTATCTATATTTGTTCGCCCAATAACCCCACCGGCGCTGCATATGACCGGGAAAAACTACGCAAATGGGTGGACTGCGCCAACCGGAATGGAGCTGTGATCCTCTATGATGCAGCCTATGAGATATTCATTGAGGATCCGGACATTCCACACAGCATTTTTGAGATCCCGGGGGCAAAAACCTGTGCCATCGAGATATGCTCCCTGTCCAAAACAGCAGGCTTTACCGGAACCCGGCTAGGCTACACAGTTGTTCCCAAGGTGTTGGATCGAATGGGTATGAATCTGAACACAATGTGGGCGCGGAACCGGGAGACGAGAACCAACGGCATCTCCTATATCCTGCAAAAAGGCGC
>JAZUQE010000040.1:0-15533 GCA_045605575.1 Faecousia sp.
GGGGCAGAAAGCCGATTCCGTTTCCGCACAAAAAACATCACGTTATACCCGTAGGTGTGGGAGAAAGAACAAGGGAGGGTCAAGACCCTCCCCTACGGGGTGCGGAGTGAGAGTGGGAATGAGATTGCCACGACCAGTCTGCGGACTGGTCTCGCAATGACGAGGAGTTACGAGGGTGCGGAGGGGAGCCTTGGCGGGCGGCAGGTTGCCGCCCCTACGGGCTGCGTGAAGATGTATGCCCCAACGGTAATGATCCCGCGCAAAATAGGAAAAGGGGATTCCAAAGGGGAAAACGGCGGATGTTTTGGGTAAAGCAGATCCGATCCGTTTTCCCCTTTGGCCGTCTGGGGAGTCGGGGGGGCATACGGGAGGGCCCCCGCGGGGCTTTGGGTACTTTCTGGCCGGACAGAAAGTATCACACCTCAAAGAAGCTCCTTTTGGGGCAAAAAGCCGATTCCGCTTCCGCCTACCCTTAGATGCTGAGACGGAAAGAGCAAGGGAGGGCCAAGACCCTCCCCTACAAATCACGGAAATGAAACAGCCCGACAAACCGGAATTTACACATCCGTTTTCTCCTCCAACTCTTTTGAAATACTTTGATTTTTGTTGCAAACTGCTTCTTTTTCGACTATTATATAGTTACCAATTACAAGGAGGGCTTTACATTGCCAACGCAGGAAGCCATTGAACAATACAGCAAGGCGCTGAAGGCCGCCGGTAAGGAATGGAAAGATCTTTCGTCAGCAGGAAAGGATCCCAACCCTGCAGTGCTGGATCGGCTGCTGCCGGACGGCCTGAGCGATATGTATCAGGATATTGGTTTGGTCCAAATCCCCATCGAGCGGGTTGTCGGCGTAAAATCCGCAGGTCGGATCACCGCCTTTACCGCCAGCTTTTTGCCGCTGCTGGAAGCCGGATCGGAATTTGCCATCAAGTGGATGTCGCTTTGCGATGCCCATCTTTCCGATGAGGGCATCCGGGAGCCTATTTTGTGCTATGAGTACTTAGGAAACTTTTACGTGCAGGAGGGCAACAAGCGGCTAAGCGTATTGCGTTCCTTCGGTGCCGCCCGGATCGACGGTTATGTCCGCCGTGTACAGCCCCAACCGGGCGTTGATCCGGAAAAACTGGCCTACCAGGAATTTCTGGAATTCTATAAAGGAGCCAAGCTCTACGATATCCGTTATACGACTCCCGGCTGTTACCCTGCTCTGCTCAGCGCGCTTGGTAAAGAACCGGGTGAAGAATGGAACCAGTGGGAAAAGCGCACCTTCTGCGCTTATCTGCAATATTTTAAGGACGCCTTCTATTCTCTGGGCGGTCGTGACTTGGCTATCACGCCTGAGGAAGCTCTGCTGGTATGGCTCAAGGTGTATCCCTTCCGGGATCTGGGTGCTTTGTCCGGTGCGGAGCTGAAAAAGGCCCTGTCCGGAATCTGGAGCGAATTGAAGGTTCAGTCCTCCGACGCTCCTGTGTTGGTAGAAACAGAGCCTGCGCCCCATACCGGTAAAGGCTCCTTCCTGAACTGGCTCACCAGCCCGGATCATCTGAACATCGCCTTCCTCCACCAGCTGGACCCTGATTCCAGCCCCTGGGCCAAAGGCCATGAGCAGGGTCGGGTATATTTGCAGGAGCAGCTGGCAGGCAAAGTGACCACTCGCAGCTATTTTCATGCCGATACCCCGGAGCAGACCGCTCAGCTGCTGGACCAAGCTGTGACCGGCGGCGCACAAGTGATCTTTACCACCACGCCCCGCATGAGCCGGGAAGCGCTGAAGGCAGCCGTCCGGCATCCAAAGGTGCGGTTTTTCAGCTGTAGTGTAGATCTGCCCTATTCCAGCATCCGATCCTATTACTTCCGGATCTACGAAGGAAAATTTATCACCGGAGCCATCGCCGGTGCTATGGCCAATAACGACCGCATCGGTTATGTGGCCTCCTATCCGATCTGCGGCGAGACGGTAGCTATCAATGCCTTTGCCCTGGGCGCTCAGATGACCAATCCCCGTGCCCGGATCGACCTGCGTTGGTCCTGTCTGGGCGGGAATCCCGTAGAAGACTTTATCCGGGAAGGCTATCAGGTGATCTCCAACCGGGACGTACCCACGCTGGACCGCAATTACCTGGAATTCGGCGAATACGGCACCTATGCGGTAGAGAAAAACGGCGCTCTGACGCCTCTGGCTTCTCCTTGCTGGCTTTGGGGCACGTTTTATGAAAAAGTGGCCCATTCTATTTTGAACGGCACCTGGGAAAACAGCAAGGGCAGCGCCAAAGCCCTCAATTACTGGTGGGGCATGGACAGCGGTGTGATCGATGTGACCTTCTCTGACGAGCTGCCAGAAAGTATGCGTTTTCTGGCCCAGCTTCTGCGGCAGCAGCTCAAGGAAGGTACGCTGGATCCCTTTGCGCGACGGATCGTTGCACAGGACGGCAGCGTAAAATGCGACGGCAGTACAACCCTTTCCGCTGAAGAGCTGCTGCATATGGACTGGCTGTGCGAAAACGTAGATGGCCACATTCCCGAATACGACGAAGTACTCCCCTTTGCCCAGCCGATGCTGAGACAGCAGGGACTTCATAAAGAGAAGATCCCTCCCGAAAAGGAGACAGATGCACTATGAGAATCCTCGCGGTTGCCGACGAAGAATGCCCCGCCCTGTGGGATTACTATGTCCCCGGCAGGCTGAAAGAATATGATCTGATCCTTTCCTGCGGCGATCTGCAGGCATCATACCTGTCTTTTTTGGTGACGATGGCCCGGTGTCCGGTGCTGTACGTCCATGGCAATCACGATGGAAGCTACGATAAACGCCCCCCTTTGGGCTGTGACTGTATTGATGACCAATTGGTGGTCTATAACGGTTTCCGTATTCTCGGGCTGGGTGGCTGTGTCTGGTATCACCCCGGCCCTCATCAGTATACGGAAAAGCAAATGCAACGACGTATCCGCCGTTTGAAATGGAAGCTCTGGCTTGCCGGCGGGGTGGATATTGTAGTGACCCATGCGCCCCCCAAGGGTATGGGCGACCTGCAGGACAATGCCCACCAAGGCTTTGAAGTCTTCCGCCAGCTTCTGGAGGAATATCATCCCCAGTACCTGCTCCACGGCCACTCCCACTTAAACTACGGGGCCAACCAACCCCGGGAGCACCAATGCGGCGATTCCCGGGTCATCAATGTGGGCCAGCGGTTTGTGCTGGATGTGCCGGAAGGCACTTTTAAGGCCAAGGACCGCAATCAACTGCGCTGGGTAGGCGGTGCGCCTCATATCGCAGATGAATTTTAGGAGGAACATTATGTTTCAAGGCTTTACCCCTGAGACCATCGACTTTCTCTGGGGCATTCGAATGAACAATAACCGGGACTGGTTTCTTGCCAATAAGCCCCAATATGTAAATCACCTGTATGAACCCATGAAAGCGCTGGGCAAAGAGCTTTTCCAGCCCTTTCTGGACCGGCCCGGCAACATCTTAAAAGTGAGCCGCATCTACCGGGATGCTCGGCTCCACCACCCGGATCCTTACAAAGAAAGCCTGTGGATCTGCATCCGGCAGGATGTGGAATGGTGGGCAGAAAATCCCTGCCTGTATTTTGACATCCGCCCGGAAGGGGCAAACTGCGGCTTCTGCCTCTGGCGGCCCCGAACGGCCACCATGGAAGACTTCCGCCGGGAGATCACAAGCCGCAGTGAGGAGTTTCTGGACCTGATCTCCCAAACCGAGGCGGCCACAGGCCTTCCTGTGACCGCGGAGCTTTACAAGCGTCCCAAACCCACGGAGGACGAGAGGCTTGCCCCCTACTTTGCCTGGCGGGGCGATATCAGCTGCGTTAAGACCATCGAGCCGGGTCCGGAGCTATTTGACCCGGAGCTGGGCCAAAAGACTCTGGAGCTGTTCCGTCAGCTGATCCCCATCTATGAGTACTTTAACCGATTCAAGGTGTAATGTCATGACCGACTGCCACATTCACATGATCCTGGACGGCGAATACTGGCGCTCCGCCATCGCCCGCCATGCCCAGGGTCCGGATATTCCCTGGATCCGCACAGTGCTGAAATCCTATGCAGATGCCGGTTTTACCTACCTGCGCGACGGCGGTGACCGCTGGGGTGCAGGCAAAGCCGCCCGTGAATTGGCAGCAGAATACGGCATTCGCTACCGCACGCCTCTTTCCCCTCTGTGCAAGGCCGGCCACTACGGTGCCTTCATCGGTACCCCGTACCTGGATCTTTCCCACTATTCCGCGCTGGTCCGGCAGCAAAAGCACCAGGGTGCGGATTTTATCAAGATCATGATCTCCGGGCTTATGGATTTTGACCGCTGCGGTGTATTGACCGAAGAAGGCTTGCCGGAAGAGGAGATCCGGGCGCTGATCCATATTGCCCACGAAGAGGGTATGTCCGTCATGGCTCACTGCAACGGTGCGCGCACCATGGAAGCCGCCGCAGCCGCCGGGGTGGACTCCATTGAGCATGGTGCCTACCCGGATGAAGCCGCCCTGCAAACCATGGCAGCTTGCGGCACCGTTTGGGTACCTACCCTCAGCACCGTGGGCAACTTGCGGGGCAAGGGCCGGTTTTCCGAAGAAGCGGTTCATGCCATCCTGGACCGGGCCATGGAAGCTGTTTCCCGCTTTGCCGACCTGGGCGGTATCCTGGCCCCCGGCAGCGATGCCGGTGCCTGGGCCGTTCCCCATGGGATCCGGACCGAATATGCGCTTCTGTCCCAGACTCTGGGTAAACGAGCGGCGCAAGTGCTGAACATAGGCATTGACGTAATACAAAGAAAATTTTAATCTCTTCCATTCTGCCATACCATGTGTTATAATGGCTGATGAAAAACTATATTAACAGGAGGTAACCCATGAATATTAACTATATCCATCCCGCAGACCAGCTGGTCATGTTCATGCAGCGTATCTACGACAAAGGTCTCACCACCACTTCCGGCGGCAACCTGTCCATCCTGGATGATAACGGCAATATCTGGATCACCCCCGCCGGCGTCGATAAGGGTACCCTGAACCGGGGCGATATTATCTGCGTCAAGCCAGACGGCACCTGCGTCGGCCCCCACAAGCCCTCTTCCGAGCTTCCCTTCCACGCGGCTGTGTACAAGATGCGGCCCGACCTGAAGGCTGTGCTCCACGCCCATCCCCCTGCTCTGGTCTCTTTCTCCATCGTCCGGCAGTGCCCGGATCTGGATCTGGTACCCTCTGTGCGTAAGACCTGCAAGGATGTGCAGATCGCGGTCTATGCCGTTCCCGGCAGCGACCAGCTGGGCGAAAATATCGGTAAGTGCTTTGCCGACGGCTGCGACATCGTTTTGCTGGAAAACCATGGCGTCTGCATCGGCGCGCAGGATATGTTTACCGCCTTCCAGAAATTCGAGACCTTGGAATACTCCGCAAACCTGGAGATCCTGGCTAACCGCATCGGCAAGACCAAGAGTCTGCCGGACGAAGCCTTCCTGGTCACCGAGACCCGGGATCACACCAAAATGGACGATTTCATCCCCAACAGCCATTCCTCCGAGGAGCTGGCTGCCCGCCGGGATATGATCACCCTGATCCGGCGATCCTACCGCCAGGGCCTGTTCACCGCCACCCACGGTACTTACTCCGTTCGCCTGTCCGATGGCAGCTTCCTGATCACCCCCTTTGGCAAGGACCGTTTCTATCTCCAGGAGGAGGATCTGGTTCGGGTGAAGGCCGGCATGAAGGAGCTGGGCAAGACTCCCTCCCGTGCTGTGCTGCTGCACCAGAAGATCTATGAAATGCATCCCGACATCCACGCTGTCCTGCTGGCCCATCCGGTACACGCTATGGCCTTTGCTGTCACGGATACCCGGTTTGACCCGAGAACTATTCCCGAAAGCTACATCCTGCTGCGGGATGTCAAGCGTCTGCCCTACGGTGAGATCTACAGCAAGCAGGAAAAGACCGCCAAGGAATTCGGCGTTGCCTGCCCTGCTGTGATGGTGGAAAACGACTGCGTCATCGTCACCGGTGAGTCTTTGCTGAAGGCCTTTGACCGTCTGGAAGTGATGGAATCCACCGCTCACTCCATCATCAACTCCATGGCTGTGGGCAAGATCGTCCATATTTCTCAGGAGGAAGTGGAGGATCTGAAGGTCGCCTTCAACCTGCAGGATTGATCCTTATATTCCCTATACTCCCTGCCGGACTGCTGACACAGTCCGGCAGATTTTTATCGAAAACATAAAAAATATTCTCTTTTTTCCATTTTTTGCCCTTTACTTCCCGTTTTGTCCATGCTAGAATTCTTGGTGGGCGTACAGAAAATGCTTGCATATTCGTCAGAGGCTCTTTTGTAAGAGAATATGCACTCCCTGTCAGCCTGTTCTGATCCAAATCACGGCTTCTGAAGGGAGTCCGAAGTTGCTCTCTTTACTGTGTCCATCATATCGGAGGCGCTACCAAATATGAAAAACAGGACCCTCACGATCGCGCTGGCTGCATTTGCACTGGGGCTCATATTCACAGGCTGTGAAAAAGTCTGTCCGCACGAAAACCGGCAGACTGTGAACACGCTGGAGGCAAGCTGCAGCGCTGCCGGTTACACCGGAGATGTGCTGTGTATGGACTGCGGTGTCACTGTGCAGGCAGGTGAGGAAACTCCTGCCCTGGCCCATCAGACAGTGATCCTCAATGCACTGGCTCCCACATGTACCGAACCTGGTCAAACGGGCCGCACCGTGTGCGAGATTTGTGATGCCGTAACGCAGGAAAATGCAGAGATCCCAGCTACAGGGCACACAGAGGTCATCGAAGGTGAGATCCTTCCCACCTGCACCGAGCCCGGCTTCAGCGGTAAAGTCATCTGTAGCGTCTGCGGCGAGCTCGTGGGTGAAGGAGAAATATTGGAAGCTCTGGGGCACACAGAAGTGACCGTCAACTACAAGGCACCCTCTTGTTCAGAACCCGGCTACAGCGGCGATCAGATCTGCAGCGTCTGTCAGGAACCCCTGGCAACCGGTGAGATCCTCTCCTCTGCCCATGATGTAGCTGTCAAAAATGTGAAGGCTGCCACCTGTACCGAAAGCGGCTACAGTGGTGACGAGTACTGCAAGGTCTGTGGCGAGGAATTGTCCAAAGGAAAAGCGACCGCTAAGCTCCCTCACACCGCAGCTACCAAAAACGCAAAAGCTGCCACCTGCTCCGAGACCGGCTACAGCGGCGATACGTACTGCACTGTCTGCGGCACGGAGCTTGCCAAGGGCAAGACCATCTCCAAGCAGGCCCACACCGTTGTGGTCAAAGATAGCAAGCCCGCCACCTGTTCTTCGGAAGGTTATAGCGGCGACGAATACTGCTCTGTTTGCGGCCAGGCGCTTTCCAAGGGTAAGACCCTTGCCAAGCTGTCCCACATCGAGGCCACCAAAAATGCCGCACATGCCACCTGTACCACCCCCGGCTACAGTGGCGATACCTACTGTACCGCCTGCGGCATCACGCTCCAAACCGGCAAGGCCATTCCCGCCACAAACCACAGCCACACCGAGGTTAGAAATCAAAAGAATCCTTCCTCCAAGGAGGAGGGCTATACAGGCGATACCTATTGTCAGGACTGCGGCCATCTGATCAAAGCCGGTGAGCCCATTGCCAAGCTGCCCAGTATTACCATGTATGATGGCAATAGCTACATCGAACGATCCATTTGGGTTCTGATGAACGCAGCCCGCGTGGACCAGGGCATTGCACCTGTGGATTATGACACCGACCTGTATTCCTCCGTTAAGATCCGCGCCAATGAATTTGCCTACCATCAGATCAACGGTCTGGAGAGCAACCCCCATAATCGCCTGGACGGCTCTCCGTTCTATACGGTCTTTGCGGAAGCAGGCGACGGTCCTTACCGCAGCAGCGCCGAAATCCTGGCAGCCTCCTACAGCTGGGAACGGCTCTTCCCCGCCTGGATGAACTCCGACTCCCACAGGGCTGCTATCTTGAACGCAAAATATACCCACGTCTGCGTCTACGTTGTGAATGTACAGGGACGGTATTATGCCGCCGCCCTTTTCCATAACTGATCCCGCCCGCCGCTGCGGCGCAGAATAACAAACCGGTGCCATACTATGGCACCGGTTTGAGCTTGTCAAAGAAATGGGTTTTACGAAAGAAAGCCTATCTTCACAAAAGCTCTATCAAAGGGGATTCCAAAGGGGAAAGCGGTGGAAAACCTTGATCACACATCCCCGGTCCGCTTTCCCCTTTGGTCGTCTGGGGAGTCCGGGGACCATACGAAAGGTCCCCGGCGGCTCTCTGGATACTTTCTCCCCGGACAGAAAGTATCATAACCCTTCGTTCTTATCTCCTCCTGCTGCTCTATCTCTGTCGGTAGTATGATAGTATGAATATAGCCCGTTTACGGGCAATTGTCGAGAGAAAGGATATGAAATAGTCTAAACACATACGATAGAGGGTATGTGTGATGATTGTCTTTAATCGGCTGTGGGATACAATGCGAAAAAAGGGTATCACCCAGTATAAACTGATCCATGATTTCGGCTTCAGTACCGGCCAACTGGATAGGCTGCGTAAAAACGAGAATGTCAGCTCCTATACGCTAAACCGCCTGTGCAACATACTCAGCTGCCGCATAGATGAGATCACGGAGCCTCTGCCAGATTGACCCCGCCAAAGCCCCCGGGCCCTCTTAAGTGAAGGGCCCGGTTTTTTCTTGTCGGGGATTGCAATTTTCTCCCTGCTGTGCTAGAATGTGTCGCAATACCGCTATTTTGGGGGAGGTTATCATGCTGAAACGCTACATCGGTGACCGGTCTTTTTATCGCCGCGTCCTTTCCTTTGTGGTCCCTATTTTGATCCAGAACGGCATCACCAATCTGGTGTCCCTGCTGGATAACATCATGGTCGGCGCGGTGGGCTCTTTGCCCATGAGCGGTGTATCCATCGCCAACCAGCTGATGTTTGTCTTTAACTTGTGTATCTTCGGTGCCAACGCCGGCGCAGGCATTTTTTGCGCCCAGTTCCATGGCAGCGGCGATACCGATAAGGTCCGGCAGTCCTTCCGCTTCAAGCTTCTGGCCAGCCTGGGTCTGACTGCCGTCGGTCTGGTGATCTTTCTGACTCTGAAAACGCCGCTGATCGATCTCTACCTCCAGGGTGAGGGCGATCCTGCGGATGCCGCAGCCACTCTGGGCTACAGTCTGGACTACCTGCATGTTATGCTATGGGGCTTACTCCCCTTTGCGCTGACTAATGTATACGCCAGCACCCTCCGGGAGACCGGCAAGACCTTCGTTCCCATGCTGGCCGGTGTGATCGCTGTCTGCATCAATCTGGTTCTGAATTACGTACTGATCTTCGGCCATTTCGGCGCCCCGGCCATGGGCGTGCAGGGTGCCGCCATCGCCACAGTGATCTCCCGATTTGCCGAACTGGCCATCGTGATCCTATGGACACACATGCACAGCACCGAAAACCCCTATATCCGTGGCGCTTACCGGAGCGTCTATATTTCCGGCCAATTGGTCAGCAACATCCTGCGCAAGGGCACCCCCCTTCTGATCAACGAATTCCTGTGGGGCTCCGGCAGTGCTATGCTGGTGCAGTGCTACTCCACCTGCGGCCTGGATGTGGTCCCTGCGCTGAATATTTCCAGCACCATTATGAACCTTGCCAACGTGGCCTTCATGGCTGTCGGTCAAGCCGTGGGCGTACTCATGGGGCAAATGCTGGGAGCCGGCAAAGCAGAAAAAGAGATCCGGGATACCCACGCCAAGCTCATGGTTCTGGCCATCGGCTGTGCGGTGGTCTGCGGAGGTCTGACTGCCGCCATCTCCGGCGTGTTCCCCAAGATCTACAATACCACCGACACGGTCCGTTCCCTGGCTACCTCCATGATCCTGATCACCTGCGCCATGATGCCCATCGGCTCGTATACCTTCGCAACCTACTTCACCCTCCGCTCCGGCGGTCAGACCTGGATCACCTTCCTGTTTGACGGCTGCTTTATCTGGGTCTGTTCCGTAGCTGTGGCTTTTGTCCTGACCCGGTTTACAGGCCTGCCCATCCTGGCTATCTACGCGGTGATCCAGTCTCTGGACATCCTACGTGCTTCTCTTGGGGCCTACCTCCTGCACAGAGGCACCTGGATCCGCAACCTGACCCAATAGATCACAAAAGCACCGCCTTAGGCGAGTGCCGAATCAGAAAACATAGATTTTGCCCCATAGCCAAAAGCTATGGGGCAAAACGGATTCAACGCCATTCATCTGGGATCTTTTCTTCGGGACAAGGCATTTTTTTGCAGTGCTACTTGCTGTAACACAAGAAAAAATAACGAAGTCCCGGAGAAAAAGGCCCGATGAAGGGGCTATGTTTTCTTATGAGGTACGAGCATACTCGGCGGTGCTTTTCTATTCCCGGCAGCTGCTATTCGCAGCTGATCCTGTATGCTTATTCTTCAGCCTCCAGATAACCCGCAATGACCTTCAGTGTGTTATACACGCCATCCATGTGGCTGCGCTCATAGCCGTGGCTGGCATAAACGCCCGCGCCGATGAGACCGTGACGAATATCAAAACCTGCCCGCAGAGTGGCCTCCACATCGGAGCCATAGTACGGATATACATCCACCGCATAATCCGCCCCGGTTTTCTTCGCCGCCTCGATCAGCTTGCCAACCACCTGGTAGCTGTAAGGACCTCCGGAATCTTTGGCGCAGATGCTCACCTGCTTTTCGGTACACTGCAGTCCGTCACCTACGCAGCCCATATCCACGGAAATCGCCTCCGTCACTCCTGCAGGCACGCTGCCGGAGCCGCCGTGCCCCACTTCTTCATATACCGTCACATGCACATAGGTCTTACGGCTCAGCATAAGCTTGTGATCTGCCACGAACTTGGCAAAGCCCAGCAAAATGCCCACACTCAGCTTGTCATCCAAAAAACGGCTCTTGAGATACCCGGAAGCGGTTCTTTTCGTTCTCGGATCAAAGCAAACAATATCGCCCACCTCAATGCCCAGCGCACGGGCATCCGCCGCGCTCTTCACGTCCTCGTCCAAAACGATCTCCATACTGTCCCAGCTGCGCTTGGTATCGCCGTAGCTGCCGTTGACATGAATGGAAGCATTGCACAGCTGGCACGTTCCCTCGATCAGCCTGCCGCCGCGGGTGTGTACCCTTACATTTTCCGTCTCACCGTTTTCCGGCCGCATGCCGCCTAAAGAAGCCAGCTTCAGCCGTCCATTTCCCTTGATCTGGGCCACCATAGCGCCCAGTGTATCCGTATGGGCCGCAAGCATCAACCCATTCTCGCTGTCGTTTCCGCCCAGATCGATCAACACACCGCCCTTGGTGGTGATCTTCGCCGCAAAGCCCAGCTTTTCAAAGGCCTCCTTGACCCAAATGGCAGCTTTATCCGTGTACCCCGTAGGGGAATCGATCGCCAGCAGAGCCTCGGCCTGCTCCCAGGCAAATTCCGCATATTTCCGATCCATATTTTTAACCTCCCAGTAAAAGTTCATGCCACACGCCTGCGACCTCCCGCAGGAAATAATTGATCCGCATGGAAAGCCTGCTGGTCCGGGCAGGAATGCCATAAACTTCCACCCCGACCTTGTCTCCAAACATCCCCGCCCGCAGCAGATGATATTCGCTGGACAATACGCCGATCTCATCCGGGCGCAGCCCAGTCCTTGCCTCGATCAGATCCAGGGAAAACCGCAGATTCTCCTCCGTACTGGTGGACTGATCCTCCATCCAGATCCGTTCCGGGTCAATTCCGTTTGCCACCAGATCATCAAACATGCACCTTGCCTCGCTGATGTCCTCTCCCGGACCCTGGCCGCCGGACACCACGCAGACCACATCCGGATGTTCTTTCAGATACTCCGCTGCCGCATCCAGACGGTTGCGCAGCGACAGTGACGGCACCGTGCCGTGTACACCCGCACCCAGTACCACGATATGGTCACAGGGCATCTGCTCGGCGCCCATACTTTCCTTACAGATCACCATCAGTGTCAAAGAGACGATCGCCACACCCAGCCCCACACCAATATCCAGCACCAGACGCAGAGCCTTCGCCACATTCCGGTATTTCTTTGCCAGCAGCGAAAGAACCTTGTAGCACACAGTCGGTGCCAGCAGTCCGAAGCAGATCAAGGCAGAAAAGCTGTAACCCACTACAACGAACCGTAAAAACAGTCCCATCAGGATCAGCACCGCGCACACTACCAAAAAGCCAATATGCTCCCGAAGCTTTCCTTTTTCCTCCAAGTCTTTCACACCCCCGGCACAAAATTTTCCATTTTTCTTGCCACGGATTATAGCACATCCTTATCAAGAAAACAACCCATCCACTCCGGATGGCCCATATCTTTACAAATTCTTAAACTTCTGCATCCTACCTCCTCATCCTCCGCGGTCCTGTCATTGCGACAAGCAAAGCGACGTGGCACTCTCCTCCACTTGCTCCACAGTACCCCGTAGAATACATGTTGCACGCGCGCACCAGTAAGAAGCATGCTGCACACATCCATGCAGCACGTCCGCGTTTTCTATTTCTGCCCTTCCACGCGCCTCACTACCCGGTAAGTCCCGGTCCTTCCGCTCTCCGACACTCCCAGCCAAAACGCGTCCACCCTGCATCTTCGCATACCCCATCCAGCCAGTCTTTCCTGCATGACAGCAAGCTTCCTTTTGTCCTCGTCCAAAAATAACGTAGAATGAAACAAAAAGGCCTTGTCGAATTCGTGCTGATCCACACCAAACCGTTCGTGAAGCAGCGTATCCAGCCTGTTATGCAGTGCTCGCAGTCTGGGATTTTCCTCCACCGGCAGCCATAGGATGTTCCCCTCCAGCTCCGGCTCTTTTAGGTTTACATAAAATTCCGTCTCCTGCGTCAGCAGTGTCTCTACCGCATCTAGCACTGCCTCCGGTCTATCCGTCTCAAAGCTGATCTTCAGAGAAATATGCTGCGGCAGCAAAAACGCCACCGTATCCAGCTTTAGCTCCCGGTTGTGCGCCAAGCACCGCTCCCGCACCTCTTCTTCAAAGGCTTCCGGCAGTGCACACCCAATCCAAATATACATACGTTTTCTCCCCAAAAGCTACGCAAGCCGTCCCTGTCGGAACGGCTTGCGGCAAATACATTATACTTCCTTGCTCTTGCTTGCGATCTCCATCATACACTTGGCGATGAAGGCATCCGGGGTCATAGCACCCAGATCCTCACCCTTCCGGGTACGCACGGAAACGGTTCCGTTCTCCATATCCCGGTCGCCGATGACCAGCATATAGGGGATCTTCTGCATCTGGGCCTCCCGGATCTTGTAGCCCAGCTTTTCGCTGCGGCAGTCGGCTTCGGACTGAATATTCAGCGCGTTCAGCTTTTCCACCAGCTCCTTGGCATAGTCATGGGCCCGATCGGTAATGGGCAGCACCTTGACCTTGGTGGGCATCATCCACAGAGGCAGCGCGCCTGCGTACCGCTCGATCAGATAAGCCAGGGTACGCTCGTAGCAGCCCAGAGAAGTACGGTGGATGATATACGGAGTCTTCTTCTGGCCGTCGGAATCGGTATACTCCATGCCAAACTTCTGAGCCAGCAGCATGTCGATCTGGATGGTGACGATAGTATCTTCCTTGCCAAAGACGTTCTTGTACTGGATGTCCAGCTTGGGGCCGTAGAAAGCAGCCTCATCGATCCCGATGGTGTACTCCACACCCAGCTTGTCCAGGATCTCGCCCATGATCCGCTGGGCCTCTTCCCACTGCTCAGCCGTACCCTCATACTTGATGCCGGCTCGGGCAGGATCCCACTGGCTGAAACGGAAGGTGCAGTTTTCCAGCATGCCCACCGTATCCAGGCAGTACTTTGCCAGCTCCAGGCAGCCCTTAAACTCCTCTTCCAGCTGCACGGGACGCAGCACCAGATGGCCCTCGGAGATAGTAAACTGACGCACACGGATCAAGCCGTGCATCTCGCCACTGTCCTCATTGCGGAACAGCGTGGAGGTCTCGCCCAAGCGCATAGGCAGATCTCTGTAAGAACGGGCACGGTTCAAATAGACCTGATACTGGAAGGGGCAGGTCATAGGACGAAGTGCGAAGCACTCCTTAGTCTCGTCCGTGGGATCTCCCAGTACGAACATGCCGTCCAGATAATGATCCCAGTGGCCGGAGATCTTGTAAAGATCGGACTTTGCCATGAGAGGAGTCTTGGTCAGAAGATATCCGCGCTTCTGCTCTTCGTCCTCCACCCAGCGCTGCAGGGTCTGGATCACTCTTGCGCCCTTGGGCAGCAGGATGGGCAGGCCCTGGCCGATCTCTTCCACAGTGGTGAAGAATTCCAGCTCCCGGCCCAGCTTGTTGTGGTCACGCTTGAGCGCCTCTTCCTGCTTTTTCAGGTATTCGTCCAGCTCGTCCTTGCTGGGGAAGCCAATGCCGTAGATCCGCTGCAGCATCTTGCGGTTGCTATCGCCGCGCCAGTATGCGCCGCAGGACTTGGTCAGCTTAAAACCGTTGTGGCGGAGTCTTCCCGTGTGATCCAGATGGGGACCGGCACACAGATCAGTGAAATCGCCCTGGGTGTAGAAGCTGATGACTGCATCGGCGGGCAGATCCTCGATCAGTTCCTTCTTATAGGGCTCATTGTTCGCCTCGGCCCAGGCAATCGCCTCTTCGCGGGATTTCTCACTGCGCTCCAGTCGAATACGCTCCTTGACGATCTTCTTCATCTCCGCCTCGATTTTTTCCAGATGCTCGGGCGTAAAAGTAAAGGGCGCGTCAAAGTCATAGTACCAGCCCTCATCGATGGCAGGACCGATAGCCAGCTGCACCTCGGGCCACAGCCGCTTGACAGCCTGAGCCATCACATGGGAGCTGGTGTGCCAGAAGGTCTTGCGGTACTCGGGATTTTCAAACGTGTACAGATTTTCTTCGGACATAATGTTTTCCTCCTTTTTTGATTCCGGGGAGGGTAAAAAAAGAATCCCATCCCCTGATAAGATCAGGGGTGGGATACAAGCTCGTATTCCACGGTTCCACCCTGGTTGCTCCGCGACCGGAGCCTCTCATTGACGCAATAACGGGCGCACCCGTCCTGCCATTTCCGACAGGCGGCTCAGAAGTGGTATCACGCAGTGGGGTCGCGAAGCCTTCTCACCAACCGGCTCTTCTCTGAGCTTCCCGCAAAAGCGTGCGTGTCTTCATCACAGCTTTTTCTTCCGTTAATCTATCACATTTTCCATCAAAAGTCAATCCTGATTTACACAGCCAGCCCCATTCCTCACCCACCCCCCGTAGGGGAGATCACCGCCCGCCATCCCGTTTTTTCCTCCAACACCGTAGGGGAGGGTCTTGACCCTCCCTTGTTCTTTCTCCCACACCTACGGGTATAACGTGATGTTTTTTGTGCGGAAACGGAATCGGCTTTCTGCCCCAAAAGATGCTTCTTTGGGTTATGATACTTTCTCTGCGGCGAGAAAGTACCCAAAGAGCCGCCGGGGACCTTCCGTATGGTCCCCGGACTCCCCAGACG
>JAZUQE010000041.1:0-5044 GCA_045605575.1 Faecousia sp.
AAGCCCGCTTGGCCCCCGACTTGGAGGGCCCCCGGCGGCTCTTTGGATACTTTCTCGCCGGAGAGAAAGTATCACACCTCAAAGAGGCCTCTTTTGGGGCAAAAAGCCGATTCCGTTTCCGCAAAAAAACAGCAGGTCATACCCGTCGGCGGGTCAAGGATGCCACGCCCTACGTAACAGCGCAGAGAAAAACCCGGGAACGGCACCGCCGTTCCCGGGTGGTCTGTTTACTTGTTCTTCAGCAGGTCGCGGATCTCCGTGAGGAGGACCTCTTCATTGCTGGGTGCGGGAGGTGCCGGAGGCTCAGCAGCAGCCGCTTCAGCTTCCTTCTTCTTGCCCAGCTCAGAGAGCTTGTTCAGTCCCTTGACCAGGAAGAATACTACCAGGGCAAGGATCAGAAAGTTGATGACCGCAGAAATGAAATTGCCGTAGGTCAGGTAGTTCTGGACTTCCTGCACCAGCTCGGCACCTGTCTCATCCACGATGGTCTCATAAGTAGGCTCTACCCAAGGCATACGGGGCAGGGCGATCTTGGCTTCGCTGAAGTCTGCGCCGCCCAGGAAGATGTTCACGATGGGCATGATCAGATCGTTGGTCAGACTCTTGGTGATCGTAGAGAAAGCACCGCCGATGATGGTACCAACGGCCAGAGCCATAGCGTTACCCTTCACGGCAAAGGCGGTAAATTCATCCCACCAGGAGGGCTTTTTCACAGGGTTTTTCATATGTATACATCCTTTCTTTTTTAGTGAATAGGTAATAGTGAATAGTGAAAAAGTGCGGTATCGGCTATGCCGATGAATTTCAATTGTGCCGAAGGCACACAGTATCTATTCACTATTCACTTTTACTTTTTACCTGGAAATTATCACTTTGTTATAATTTCCAGACCGCCCAGGTACTTGCGCAGGACTTCGGGAACCACGATAGAGCCGTCGGCGCGCTGGTTCTGCTCCACGATGGCAGGGAAGATACGGGAGGTAGCCAGGCCGGAGCCATTCAGCGTGTGGACAAAGTCGATCTTACCATCGGCGCGGCGGTAGCGGATATTGCCCCGGCGGGCCTGGTAGTCACGGGCATTGGAAACGGAGGAGACTTCCTTATAGCCGTTCATGGAGGGGATCAGGATCTCGATATCATAGGTGCGGGCCATGGAGGCAGAGCAGTCACCGGCAGCCAGCTTGACCGTACGGAAGTGCAGACCCAGTCCGGCTACCAGGTTCTCAGCCTTCTTCACCAGCTCTTCAAAGGCTTCATCGGAGCCCTCGGGGGTGGTGAACTGGAACATCTCCACCTTATTGAACTGGTGACCTCTGACCATGCCGCGTTCATCAGCGCGGTGAGAACCCGCTTCCCGGCGGAAGCAGGGGGTATAGGCAAAATACTTCTTGGGCAGGTCGGCCTCGGTGAGGATCTCGTCGCGGTAAATGGACGCCAGGGCAGCCTCGGCAGTAGGCAGCATGTAGAAAGTGCCGCCTTCGGTGGGATGATTGGCGATCTTGAATACTTCGTCGGCAAACTTGGGGAACTGGCCGGCGGTCAGACCGCACTGGTACTCCAGCATATGCGGGGGCAGGATAAAATCGTAGCCATCGGCGGTATGGGTATCGATGAAATAGTTCAGCAGCGCCCACTCCAGACGTGCGCCCATGCCGGTATACATCCAGTTTCCGCCGCCTGCCAGCTTGACACCGCGCTCGTAGTCGATCAGCCCCAGGTCGGTGCAAAGATCCACGTGGTGCTTGGGTTCAAAGTCGAAGGAATGCTTTTCGCCGATATAGCGCAGAGGCTCGTTGTTTTCCTTGCCGCCGGGCAACAGGTCGGGATCAGGCAGGTTGGGCAGGGCCAGCATGTTGGTGTAGAGCTGCTCATCCAGCTCCTTGAGCAGCGCTTTGTCTC
Source organism: Faecousia sp. (assembly GCA_045605575.1). Classification (GTDB taxonomy): domain Bacteria; phylum Bacillota; class Clostridia; order Oscillospirales; family Oscillospiraceae; genus Faecousia. The sequence continues at coordinate 1,900 of JAZUQE010000041.1, forward strand.
CTGCGATGGCCTCGTCGATCTCCACGGACCGGGCCATATTCGCTGCGATCTGGGCTTCGAGGGCGGATACATCCTCGCCGCGCTTCTCAGCGCCCTTCTTCTGGCCGAAAAGTTTGCCGTTTTCCTTGGCCAGCTTATTTTTCTCGGCGGTCTTGGTCTCCGTAGAGGTCTTTAAGCCGCGGACCTGCACATCCAGTTCCAGGATCTTATCTACGATGGCATCGCAGTCCACTTCTTTAGCCCGCAGTCCGGCCTTGACCGCCTCGGGATTTTCTTTGATACGTTTGATATCTAACATGTTGTGTTCCTCTCCTAGCAGTTATGCTGTTATTTGCTTATACTTTTAACGCAGTAGCGGTATCGGTAGAAGGGAGGGCCAAGACCCTCTCCTACAGGGGATACGCTTGTGACGTTCCTATGCAGGTCTTCGTTCCTGCTGGATTTAACCGGTCACTTTGGATTTCTTCGGCATAATGACGGCACAGATCAGATAGCCGATCAGTCCAACGCCTACTGTGCAGAGGGTGACCAGCGCCCAAACCAATCGAACCAGGGTAGCATCAATGCCAAAATATTCAGCGATGCCGCCGCAGACACCGTCCAGCTTTTTGCCTTCTTCAATTTTATAGAGTTTCTTTTCCATATTCTTCTCCTTGCACGATCGCTTTATTTTTTACCCAGACCCATCAGCGCGTCCAGCAGGACCTGCAGATCCTCCGGGCCATAGAATTCCAGCTCGAATTTACCCTTTCGCTTGCCGTTGACGATCTTGACACCCCGGCCAAGGGCTTTGGAAAGGTTCTTTTCACATTCTGCCACATAGTCTACCTTCAGCGGCTGTTCTTTTTCCTCCTGCTGGGGCTTTCCTATGTTTTTACACAACAGCTCCGCCTGCCGAACGGACAAGTCCAGGGCGCAGATCTTCTGGGCTGCCTCCTGCTGATGGCGCGGTGTTTTCAGTGTCAGGACCGCTCTTGCGTGGCCTGCAGACAGGGCACCTTTGCGGACGGCGTTCAGCACCTCGGGGCACAGGTTCAGCAGCCGCAGGGCATTTGCCACGGCCGGGCGGGATTTGCCCACCCGTTTGGCCGTATCCTCCTGGGTCAGACCGTAATCGGTCATCAGCGTCTGGTAGCCCAGTGCTTCCTCCACAGGATTTAAGTCCTGGCGCTGGAGATTTTCGATCAGCGCCAGCTCCATGGCTTTTTTATCGTCGGCCTCAATAATTACTGCCGGGATCTCATTCAAATTGGCCAGACGGGATGCCCTCCAGCGGCGTTCGCCGGCAATGATCTGATAGTACCCATTGGGAAGCTCCCGAACGGTCAGAGGCTGCACAACGCCGTGCTCGCCGATGGACTGGGCCAGCGCCTCCAGCTCTTCCTCATCAAAATCCTGGCGGGGCTGATTGGGATTCGGCTCTACTTTATAGATAGGCAGCAGACGGTAGGGACTGTCTGATGCGGGGATATCCTGGAAATCTCCCAGTAATGCGCCCAGGCCTTTTCCAAGTCCTTTCTGTGACGCCAAGTGAATCACCTCATTTTATAGTTTTCTGGCGATCTCTGCCGCCATATCCCGGTAGGCTGCCGCGCCGCGGCTGGAACGGTCATAGGCCGTCACCGGCAGGCCGTGACTGGGCGCTTCGGCCAGACGGATGTTTCTGGGCACCACGGCAGCAAAGACCTTACCGGGGAAATGTCTGCGCACTTCCTGGGCAACCTGGGTAGCAAAATTGGTTCGGCCATCAAACATGGTCAAAGCCACGCCGAAGATCTCCAAGGTAGGATTAATCCGGCGCTTGACCATCCTTAAGGTGGACATCAGGTCGGAAAGGCCTTCCAAGGCGTAATACTCGCACTGGACAGGAACCAGAATACTATCCGCTGCGGCCAGACCGTTCAATGTGAGCATCTCCAGGGACGGCGGGCAGTCGATCAAAATCAGATCGTAGCGTTCCTTTACCTGGGACAGTGCTTTTTGCAGGCGGAAATTCGCATCCGGCAGGCCGATCAGCTCCACGCCCGCACCGGCCAGATCTGCAGAAGCGGGCAGCACATCACCAAATTTGGTAGAAACGATGGCATCCTGGGTGGGGATCTCATTGATGACTGCGTCGTATACTGTTTTACCCAGTTTCTTTTTATTGATACCCATGCCGGAGCTAGCATTTGCCTGCGGGTCAAAATCGCACAGCAGCACCTTTTTACCCAGATCCGTCAAGGCGGCGGCTAGATTGACCGCCGTAGTGGTTTTACCCACGCCGCCCTTTTGATTGACGACGGCGATGATTCTTCCCATGATTCTCTCCTTTATCGGTTGGTTGTTTCACGTGAAACAAAGCGGCACATTCAGTCACATCTTGCGGTGTGACAACTCTCCCAGAGGGATATTCGTTAAAAGAAATGTTTCACGTGAAACATCAGTCGGATCCATTTACCGTGCCGACTGTGTTGTAATTCTTTCCGATCTCCTGGCCGGCATGCTGCTGGGATGCGGTATGTACCAAAAACGAGACCGTAAGAACCAACGCAAGCACCATACAGGTCAGCGCCAGGCTCATCCATTTCACCGCGCTTTGCAGACGGTGCATCTGCTCTTCGGCTGTGCGCTGCCGTTTCCGGGGAGCTGGCTTTCTTGCAGGTGCCGGCGTACGAACGGGCAGTTGAACTACCACGTCCCCTTTCACCGGCCGCCGGGACATAGAAGAAAGGCAGGCATCGCAAAATACATGGTTCTGTTCTGTTTCTTTTCCACATTTCATGCAATACATAACAAGCAGCTCCTCCCCTTATACTAAAGGTATTGTACAACACTTTTTTTCGTTCGTAAAGAGGTTTGTGGAGGAAAATCGGAAAAAGAATTTGCACGGAATGTATCGGGCGGGGAGGGTCGGCGCGTCAGGGATGCCGCGCCTACGGGGTGCGGAGTGAGAATGGGAATGAGATTGCCACGACCAGTCTGCGACTGGTCTCGCAATGACAGGGAGTTGAGAAGGTGCGGAGGGGAGCCTTGGCGGGCGGCAGGTTTGTATAGGGAAGTAACATAGGTAACAGGTAGGGAAGAGACATAGGTAACAGTTTCTGCTAGAATAAAAGGCATCAGACAAAGCAAAAGGAGTGGGTCAGATGCCATGGGAGAAGAA
>JAZUQE010000042.1:0-40735 GCA_045605575.1 Faecousia sp.
AGTTGGCAGAAAAACTGGGTATCACCGATAAAGCAATATCCAAATGGGAACGCGGCGTGGCAATGCCCGATACTTCGATAATGCTTGAACTCTGTGATATTCTTTGCATCAGTGTAAATGAATTATTAAGTGGGGAGAGAATCAATATGGAAAATAGCAATCAGAAAAACGAGCAGCTTTTGCTTGACATGGCGAAGGAATTAGAAAAGAAAAACAAAACGATTTGGTCTTCTATGTGGGCAATTATGATTGTAAGTATGACAGCCCTAATTGCAGGTATCTTTATTGCTGCATTTTTGATTCCCGGAGGAGTGTGGCAGCTTGTCACAATTCTTTGTGTTTGCGTCGTGTTTTTGATACCGTGCTTCTATGCATTAAAGCTTGAAGTCAGTGTGGGTGCTTACAAGTGCAAAAATTGCGGTAACGAAATTGTTCCTACCTATAAAGAAGCGATGATGGCTATGCACAGAGGCTTTACCCGTCACTTAATGTGTCCTAAATGCAACAAACGCACCTGGTGTAAAAAAGTATTGAAGAAGTAAATTCCAATATGTCGAACAGTTAGTACCTACAAAAGACAGGCTCGTGTGAACCTGTCTTTTTCTCATACTCTGTCCAGTATGTTGCTGATAGCGGTTTGCTCTTGCTTTGTGAAACAGCCGTATGTCTGGGATGCCTGCAATAAACCTTGTGCGATACCTTTCATCCGCTTTCCGTGGTTGGTGCCTCTGCATCGTAAGGCAAGCACCACGGCATTCAATGTATCTGCTTGCATTGCTATTTTCCTTTCGTTCTCCGTTTGCTTGCTCTGGCGAATCATTTCTTTTAAGTCGGTAATCTCCATCCACTCCATGACATCCATTTGCACTTCGTGTATATCCTTGCTCATAGTCCTAACTCCTTCCTTAACTCGCTACGGCGGATTTTAAGGGCAGTTCTTTCCTCGTATGACATACGACCACCGAAACGGTTTAACTGCTCCTCAACGGCGGTCAGTTCGTTCCTAACGGCATCCTCGTTCAAAGGGTCAACCATATCAAGAACATATCTGGAAAGGGTTTTCCCCGCATCCACACTCGCTTTCTTAATTCTCTTTTTTCTGTCCTCTGACAGTACGATTTTTATGCTTGTCATTGTTACCTGTCCTTTCGTATGTATTTGAGAATAAGTGATTTTTCTCAAATAAAGTATGATAGAACTGGCAAGCAAAACTACAAAATTTTCTCATAAGTTTTCTATTTTGAAAATGTTATGAGGAAATTAAGTAAAACGGCGTCGCAGACCTTACAGGTTCTGCAAGAACCGTAGTAAGTCATATTTCTTCCAGAAATAAATGTGATGTTTCATATTTATTGCAAGGGAGAAAGATGACCGCAACGGAAACAAAACGGTTCTGCTTATACTCAGAACCATTTTGTTGGAGTGAGGTGCATTGGCGACAAATCACACCTCCTACCTTTTGTGTGTCGCCGGTGGTGCCGTCTGCTCAAATTGCTCATTTTTCTTCCTTTTTTGAAAGGAGAAAAAAGTTATAAGTAAATTTTGTATTATGAGGTTTCAAAAGTATAAGGTGGGTAGTGTCGCCAATATTGAGCGACATCAAAGACACCGTGACCGCTTGAAACATCGAAAGCACCCTGAAAGAGAGGGCGAGAATAGAACCTGGGTGCAAAGTCCAGAAAAAACAATGACACAGGTTGTTCGCCATACTATCAGGGAGCAACAGGAGCGGACAGGCAGAAAGGTTCGTAAAGATGCCGTTGTCCTCGTTGAGTTCGTGCTGACATTCTCCCCTGAGATGGAAAAGAACATTGACTTTGAAGAATGGAACAAGGCGAATGTTGAATGGTTGGAGAAGCAGTTCGGTAAAGGCAAAATCATAAGATATGACCTTAATGCAGATGAGCAAACTCGGCATGGACATTATTTTCTGTTGCCCACAGACGAACACGGACACCTGAATGCAAGCAAGTACTTTGGGAAGAAGCAACAGGTTATACGAATGCAAGACAGTTATGCCGAAGCAATGGAGAGGTTTGGTCTTGTCCGTGGAATCAGCAAGGAACAGACCAGAGCAAACCACACAAGTCTGGATGAATGGCATAAGCGAGAGGAAACCAAACTGCTTGCCGATATAGCGAAGATTGAAAGAGAAAAGGCAGTAATTGCCCAGATAGCGGAAACGGTCTTAGGGGACAACCAGCGGCCACATATACAACAAAGGGAACTTATTGGCGATGATGTGTTTAATGCTCTTGAATAAAAAGGATATGAGGTAGTTTTCTCCTCATATCCTTTTTTGTGCAGCGGGAAAATTCTTCCGAAAAGGCATTTGAAATCGTCAATTTTTGTGAAGTCTGCCAAATGCATTTTTCCTCATAACTTTTCTTGCTCGAAAATGGGTCAATTTTCTTCCTCATAACTTTTTTGAGGGTTCAAAAATTTCCTCATATCTTTTTCGTTGTTTTATTTGTGCATATTGCTATTTTGCCGATTTGACAAAAAATATGGGTGGTGTATAATGCAATCAATCCCGAATGGGAGTGGATTTTTGATAATTGAATATCTCGTGTGATAAGAGACCGTATCATAGGTAAGCAATCAATGAGCACCACGGTTGTCCGGGTTAGGCAACTGATTATGACGAGTCAATTACTACATACAAGTAGATTGAGGGGATTAAACGGGTAACACGAACAGCAACTCGGTTGCTATTTCATTGTTATCGTTATGCCCTTTTTTATGGTTTAGACCTAACGATGAAATGTCGTTAGGTCTTTTTTTCTTTCGTTTTACCGAGTGGCTGACATTCCGCTCCAAGTCTGGTACAATACGAAAGGAGCAAGAGTATGATTACCGTTTCCAAAGAGGACTTGAAGAAGAACAATCTCCCCTCAATCACTTCAAGCAAGATTACCGCAGAACAAGCGAGGACAATCGCTCAGATTATTTATCATCTGCTGGAAGCAGATGCAACCGAAGAAGATACTGACAATGTAGCATAAGAAAGGAGCAACGAATATGGAGAAAATCAAGTGTGTACTGTATGCACGATACAGTAGCGATAACCAAAGAGAGGTCAGTGCTGAGGAGCAGATTCGGCACTGCAAGGAATATGCTGAGCGAATGGAGTTTGAGGTCGTTGGCGAGTACATCGACAAGGCGATGACAGGCACCAATGCGAACCGCAAGAACTTTCTGCGAATGATTGAGGACAGTAAGTCCCGCACATTCCGTTATGTGATTGTATATGCCAACAACCGCTTTGCACGAAATCGGTATGATAAGCAGTACTACAAGCGGGAATTGCAGAAGAATGGTGTTGACATCCTGTACAGCACTCAGGAAATCCTGAACGGCAATTCTCCTGACTCTATTCTCTATGAGAGTTTGGATGATGGCATTTCTGAGTGGTATAGCAGAAACCTTGCCGTTGAGGTAATGAAGAAGGGACACCTGCCCAATGCACAGAAGTGTCAGCACAATGGTGGTACACCGCCTTTTGGTTACAATGTGGTCAATCAGCGGTTGGTCTTAAATGCCGATGAAGCACCCGTGGTGCAGATGATTTTTGACTGGTATGTGTTCCATGGGTATGGTTACAACCGCATAGCAAAGGAACTGAATGAAAGAGGATTCCGCAATAAGGCGGGAGAACCTTTTAAGGGTACGAGTATCCGCGATATGCTCCTGAACGAAAAGTACACTGGCACATATGTCTATAACAAGCGGAGTTCTTACGATAGCATGGGCAAGCGGAACAACAGCAAACTGAAAGATGATAGTGAAATCATCCGTATAGAGGGTGCATTTGATGCAATCATCAGCACGGAGACCTTTAACAAGGTCAGAGGGGCAATGGAGTCCCGCAAGGGGCGAAATGCCTGCAATCAGGCACAAGAGGTATACCTGCTTTCTGGACTCGTAAAATGCGGTCTGTGCGGTCACAATCTGCACGGCAACCGTAAACCCAGCAACCGCAACGGTTCACACCATATCACATATAAGTGCAACAACCGTGACAAGAACGGTATTAAGGTGTGCCACAACAAGGAAGTCAACAAGATTTATCTTGAACGGGCAATTATGCACTTCATCTCCCAAATGTGCGAGGGCGACAATTTCCAGATGATTATGCGGGAATTACGGCGGTATGCCAAGGAGCAGAACGAGGGAAGCGGAGAACTGCAGTTCCTTGAAACCAAGTACAACAAGGTGGAAAGGGAGATTGCCAATATCATAAAGGCAATCAAGGGCGGTTTTGAAGCAGAAGAACTTATGGCAGAATATGCGGTACTCAAAGAAGATAAGAGCAGACTGTCCGCACAGATTGAGATTGAGCGTAAGAAGCAAGCACAGAGAATTGATATTGATGAAGCAAGTGTACGGAAGGCACTTTCCAGAATTAGTGCTGACATTTGTGAGGGCAGACCCATTGAGGAGTACAAGCAGTTGTTTTCCGCTTTCGTGGAGCGAGTAGATGTTTTTGAGGACTATGTCACCATAGTCCTCAAGGTATTTGATATGATAAATGTCCGTGTTTGTAACGGTAGCGGTGTGATAAAAGAAGAACCACCACTTGACTTTCATCAAATGGTGGTCTGGAATGGTGGAGCCGAGGGGAATCGAACCCCTGTCCGAAAGCAACTTGGAAAGAACTTCTCCGGGTGCAGTTTGTTATTTACATTCCCTCAAACGGTCGGGAACAAACACCCTACCGCTTTTAGTAGCTTCATAATGCATGGCACGCGCAAAGCTTTGCGTACGCACGTTCTCCACTCAAATCACACCCTAGCCCGGCTCGTGGACCTTCCGGGGAGGATGGGCGCCTAATTAGGCAGCCGCTGCAACGATATTGTTGTCAGTTAAATTTAAAAAAGATACCCGTTTTATCGTGGTCAGGCGCCACGACCCGCTATTCCAGCCTCACTACCCCCGTCGAAACCAGTACGGCCCCATGGGCAAACAAAGCTGAATTCCATTTCAGTCATTGCCAGGTGCGAAGCGACGTGGCAATCCCCTTATGAGATGGAGATTGCCACGCCAGTGTGCTCACTGGCTCGCAATGACCTCTAATTGTTTAGAATCTGCCGTAAGGATCGGGCAGCTTATTGGGCTCGGGATAAGTCTGTCCCTGGGTGTCAACGATAATGGAAGCGATCTTCTGCTCGGCTACAGGACAATCCTGGGCACCGGTTTTGGTAGTGGCGATCGCATCCACAACCTCCATACCGGAAGTGACCTTGCCGAACGCGGCATACTGGCCATCCAGATGGCGGGCATCCTCGTGCATGATGAAGAACTGGCTGCCTGCGGAATTGGGACTGGAGGAGCGGGCCATGCTCAGCACACCGCGCTTATGCTTCAGATCGTTTTTGAAGCCATTGAAGAAGAACTCGCCCTTGATGCAGTAGCCGGGGCCGCCCATGCCGCTACCCTCGGGGCAGCCGCCCTGGATCATAAAACCGGGGATGACCCGATGGAAGATCAAGCCATTGTAGTAGCCCTTATTGGCCAGATCGATGAAATTGTACACACTCTGGGGCGCCTTTTCGGGATACAGCTCGCCGGTGATAACGCCGCCGTTTTCCATGGTGATGGTGAAAATAGGATTTGCCATATTAATATCTCTCCTTCATAGCCCGGTCGATCTGGCGCTTAGCGTCCTTTTCAGCCGCAGCTTGTCTTTTATCATACAATTTTTTACCCTTGCACAGGCCGACCTTGACCTTGACAAGGCTTCCTTTCAGGTAGACCGACAGTGCGATCAGGGCATAGCCGTCCTGCTTGACCTTACCCAGCAGCCGCATGATCTCCCGCCGGTGCATCAGCAGCCTGCGCACACGTCTGGGATCCGGGTTAAAGCGGTTGCCGTGGTCATAAGGCGAGATGTGCATCTGGTTGAGCAGCAACTGACCGTCCTTAATGCCGCACCAGGCGTCCTTTAAGTTTAGTGTACCGGCCCGGATGGATTTTACCTCCGTGCCGCACAGCTCAATACCGGCTTCCATCTCCTCTTCCACGAAATACTCGTGGTAGGCTTCCCGGTTTCGGGCCATAACTTTTATGCTTTCTTTTTCCAGATGACTCACCTCCCCTTGTCAAATGGTATTATACCACGATTGTCAAGTCAATCAAACAGGAATTTCTCCAGTTCTTTTGCCGAATCAAAGGAATAGGTGAAGATTTCCCGCATCTCGGAAGCCAATTCCGGAAATTCTGCCTTGCTCCAGGCAGCATAGGCAGCGGAAACCCCGAGTGCTGCCGCCATATCCCGGCCCAGCTTCATATCATCCACGACAAGGATCTGCTCAGGCTTTAGACCAAATCGGAGCATAATATCCTCCAGTGCATAAGGATTCGGTTTTCTCTGATAGGCGGGTAAATCATAGTCATACACCGCATCCGGCATAAATCCCAAGTGGTGCATGTAGTCTCTTGCTATGATCTCATGGGTGGAAAGGGACGAAACGCACACAAGGCCGCCCGCCTGCTTCTGCCTCCGGATCACCCCTTCGATACCGTCGCACAGCGGCGGAATATGGGTGCGGCTGTACGCCTTCCAGCCGGTGTATTCCTCCCATAGCTCCTCTTCTGTAAGCTGCCACCTGGCCCGGCACATATCCGCAAACACCATATTGTTGCAGTCTCTTACATATTCTCCAACGGACAGGGTTTTGCCCGGTCGTACCCGTTCGATAAATTCCCGAAAATAGGGATAGCCAATGGCCTTTTCCGTCTGAACTACGGTATCATCGTGATCCAACACAAGGCAGGGAAATTTCAGCATACATTACCTCTAAATTTGCAAGTGCCCCGGTTGTGGCCGGGGCACGGTATCTGATATATTATTCAGCGAAAGCCAGCAGCTTGGCAGCATCCAGCTTATCGAAACCCGCAATGAAGCCAGCCAGCTCTTTGACAATGATCTTTGCGCCGCCTATGGAGTTACTCTCAATATTCAGCGGCAGCAGCGGATCATGGAGGGAAAGCCGCAACAGGAACCAACCGTTTCCGTGGGTTTCGTCCAGATTCACCCGGACACCCTCAAAGTTATTGGGTGCCAGGCTCCAGCCCTCCTTGGTGGCGGCGTAAGCATTCAGCTCATCGATTACCTGCTGACCGTAGGGTTTGAAATCATCCAGCAGGATATTCATGCGGAATTCCTTGCTTTCGGCAGGCCCTTCCAGAGAATCGATCAAGCTTTCCAGTGTGTAACCTTCCTTCTTGCCACGAGCCAGTTCGATGAGCAGCTTGGTAACGATGTAAGCACCGTCATCCAGGAAGTAGTTCTCCTTGAAGGCTCCGTGACCGGAAGTTTCGATCGCCAACTGGCTATCCTGTCCCAGAGCATTCAGCCGGATGGACTCATTGATCACATTGCGGTAGCCACGCTTAAAGCGATGGTGCACGCCGCCCTTTCCCTCAATGAACTTGGCAAGCCCTGTCGATGTAATGGAGTCGGTGACGATGGTGGTGCCGGGATGCTCACGCAGCAGAATCGCAGCCAGCATAGCGATAATGCGGTTGCGGTTCAGCTCACTGCCATCGGACAGAACGGCGCCTGCACGGTCAACATCGGTATCAAAGATAATGCCCAGGTCCGCATGATTCTCCCGGACAGCCTCCATGATGCTTTCCATGGCTTCCTTATCCTCGGGATTGGGAATATGGTTGGGGAAGCTGCCGTCGGGCTCCAGGAATCGGCTGCCCTCCGTATCCGCGCCCAGAGGTTTGAGAACCTTGTCTACGTAGAAACCGCCTGCACCGTTACCGGCATCCACAACGATCTTAAAGCCCTCCAGAGGCTTATCTTCTCCGGTTGCAGCACGGATCTTGTCTGCCAGGATCGCGGAATAGGCATCCATAAAGGAGCCGGAAGCCAACTCGCCGGCCGTCAGACCTGTGGTCTGCTCCCCTTCTGCAAATTCTAGGATCTGCTTGATATCGCCCTTTTCCAGACCGCCGTCGCAGGTAAAGAACTTAAAACCGTTGCGGTTGAAGGGAAGATGGCTGGCAGTGATCATCACGCTGCCGTCAAAAGAATAGCCTTCAGTGACCGTGCACATAAACATGGCCGGGGTGCTTGCCATACCAAAATCGGTAACATGCAAGCCCTGCTGCACCATTGCATCACAGATCCAGTCGCAAAGAGTCTTTCCGGATAGGCGGGAATCCCGTCCAACTGCCACACGCAGATCGTTCTTGCCGGTCTTCTGAATCAGCCACAGGGCAAAGCCTCTGCCAATGTCGCGGCAAACCTGCTCAGTCAAGTTCACATGCTGGCCCTCGATCCCCTCCAGAGCAACGCCGCGAATATCACTGCCGTTTTGCAGTTTCTTGTAATCCATAAGAATATCCTCCTTGCAGATCTGCTGATTATCAGCATTTTTCTTGGGATATTGTAACATGGATCTTATCTTGAATCAACTCCGCAATACATCTTTTCATAAAAAATAAACCAGGGTGTTCCTGCAACGCAAGGATACCCTGGTTCATTCTTTGTTTACAGCACTTGAAAGCCCACTGCGGCATGGGCGTCGATCAGCTCATCGCACATTGCAACGATCTCGTCTGTGGAGAGCTCCGCGCCTGTATGCGGATCCATCATAGCAGCCTGGTAGATACAATCACGCTTGCCGGTATGGGCAGCCTCGATGGTGAGCAGCTGCGGGTAAATGTTGCTGGCATTCATGGCAGCCAGCTGCAGAGGCAGGTCGCCCACATAAGTAGGTGTGATGCCGTTTGCGTCCGCAAGACAGGAAACCTCAACGCAAGCATCTTTCGGCAAGTTAGAGATCAGACCGTTATTGAGCACATTGCCGCCTAACTTATAAGGCGTGTTTGTCGTAACCGCTTCCATAATGTGGGAAGCGTACTCCTTTGAGCGGACATGGTCGATCTCTTCCCCTCTTAGGAGCTTTTCTCTCTGCTCTTTCCAATTTACGATCTGGTTGACGCATCGGCGGGGATACTCATCCAGCGGAATGTTAAATTTGCTGATCAGATCTTCCCTGCCGGGTTTGATGTAAAATGCATTATACTCTGCGTTATGCTCGCTGCTTTCGGTGCAGTAATAGCCCAGCTTGTCAATATAGTCAAAACGGACCATATCCTCATGCTTTTGGGACCCGTTCTTTTCCTTCGCTCTGCGGCGGATCTCTGGATACAGGTCATTGCCTGCCCGATCCGTGATCTCCAATAACCATGCCATATGGTTGATGCCGGCGATCCTGTGGATCTCATTATCCTTGTATTCTTCCATACCCAGCTTATCCAGCAGATGGGGCACACAAACCTGCACGCTATGACATAGGCCAACCGTCTTAACACCGGTATAGCGCAACATATAGCCCGTAATCATAGCCATGGGGTTGGTGTAGTTCAGCAGCCAGGCATTGGGACAGACCTCTTCCATATCCCGGGCAAAATCACGCATAACGGGGATCGTTCTTAACGCGCGGAAAATACCGCCGATACCCAGCGTATCCGCGATCGTCTGCCGGAGGCCATATTTCTTTGGGATCTCAAAATCAATGACAGTGCAGGGCTCGTAGCCGCCCACCTGAATGGCATTGATCACAAAATCAGCTCCACGAAGCGCCTCCTTTCGTTCCTGCTCTCCCAGGTACTGTTTCACGGTTGCCCGCGAGCAGTTAAAGGAAGCGTTCATGGAATTCACAACCGCAAAGGAATCCGCCAGACGCTGCGGATCGATATCGTAAAGGGCGATCTCAGCATCCCATAAAGAAGGACACAGCATTGTGTCACCCAGTACTTGCTTGGCGAAAACGGTACTACCCGCACCCATGAATGTAATTTTCATAATGAATCCCCCTTATATGTATGATTTACAGAATCATATTATCGCATTTAGCGCAAGAAAGCAATTGCATAATGTAACATCAATATGGTATAATGTAACTATTAGGAGGAGGTGCGTCCAAATGGAGTATACCAATTACATGCTGACGAACCGGCATCTTTCAGATCTGAACCCTCTGATCATTGGTGCGGAAATTTGCGAGCCCGGTCACAGCTTCGGACCGTCTGTGCGTAAATACACATTGCTTCACTATGTCTGCAGCGGTACAGGCACTTTATATACCAGAGGCCGTCAATACCCGGTTTCTCCCGGACAGGTATTTGTGATCCTTCCCGACGAGATCACCACCTATACAGCTGATCTCCGTGATCCCTGGCACTATCAGTGGGTCGGCTTTGACGGCGCGCTGTCCAGGCATTTCGCCTCCCTGCCCCCAGTGTTCAACTTCCCCGATGATCTTTTTCCAAAGCTCATGCAGGCGGCAGCAGCGTCAGAAGGTCCGGAATACCGTATCGCATCCGTGCTTTTCCAGCTATACGCCGAACTTTTCTCGGGAAATAACAGCGGTAATCACCATGTGCAAAAAGTGGAAAGCTATATTCAAGCCAGTTTCATGCAGCCGATCAGCGTAGAGCAGATCGCAAGTCACCTGAATCTGGACAGGCGGTATCTTACCCGGCTTTTTAAAGAAAAAACAGGTCAAACCATCCAGGAGTATCTGATCCATGTGCGGTTAAAAGAAGCCTGCACCTATCTTCGTCAAGGCTTCAGCGTTCGGGAAGCCGCCGCCCTTTGCGGCTACGAGGATGTATCAAATTTTTCCCGCATGTTTAAGCGCAAATACGGCGTCAGCCCGGCGCACTGGACATTAGAATGAAAAAACGGCACCTCTTGACGAGGTGCCGTTATGATTTAAGAGGTTCCTTTTAACGATACAGAGGGAACTGCCGGCAAATATCAGCCACGGTGGCCTTGACTTCCTCGGCAGTGCCTTCAAAGTCCTTGGCAGTCAGCGCGATGCAATGGGCAATGCGCTTCATTTCGTTTTCGCCCAGACCGCGGGTGGTGACTGCGGCGGTACCGATACGGACACCACTGGTGACCGAGGGCTTCTCCGGATCGCCGGGGATGGCGTTCTTATTGAGAGTAATGTGGTTTTCATCCAGACGGTTCTGCAGCTCCTTGCCGGTGATGCCCATAGGACGCAGGTCGGCCAGCATCAGATGGTTGTCGGTGCCTCCGGTGACCAAGTCAAAGCCCTCTTCCAGTAAAGAAGCAGCCATAACCTTAGCGTTGGCGACTACATTGCTCGCATAGGCCTTGAACTCCGGCTTCATAGCCTCACCGAAGCAGACAGCCTTAGCTGCGATCACATGCTCCAGAGGGCCACCCTGGGTACCCGGGAACACAGCAGAGTTGAGTTTCTTAGCATATTCTTCCTTGGCGAGGATCAGACCGCCTCTGGGACCACGGAGCGTCTTATGGGTGGTAGTGGTCACGATGTCTGCATAAGGCACCGGGCTCTGGTGCGCGCCGCCGGCTACCAAGCCCGCAATGTGCGCCATATCCACCATCAGTACAGCACCAACCTCATGCGCAATGTCTGCAAACAGTTTGAAATCAATGGCTCTTGGATAAGCGGAAGCGCCGGCAATGATCAGCTTGGGCTGATTTTTCTTCGCCATATCCCGGATCTCATCATAGTCGATCAGGCCAGTCTCATGGTTAACGTCATAAGAAACTACATTGTAGTATTTGCCGGAAATATTCGCCGGGCTGCCGTGGGACAGATGTCCGCCATTAGCCAGGCTCATGCCCATCATACAGTCGCCGGGCTGCAGAAGGGCAAGCTGCACGGCCATATTGGCCTGGGCGCCGGAGTGGGGCTGCACATTGGCAAATTCCGCACCAAACAGGTCCTTGGCTCTCTGAATACACAGGCTTTCCAGCTCATCCACATACTGACAACCACCATAGTAACGCTTACCGGGCAAGCCTTCGGCGTACTTGTTGGTCAGCACTGAGCCCATCGCCGCGATCACGGCAGGAGATGCAAAGTTCTCAGAAGCGATCAGCTCCAGTCCATCCTGCTGGCGGCTCAGCTCACGCTGCATCATCGCAGCTACATCGGGGTCAAAGCCGGCTACAAATCCAATCGAATCCAGAGGTTTAGCGTACATAACAATTCCTTCTTTCCGAAAAATAAAACAAGCAGCCCTGCAAAGGACTGCTCCGAAAAAGCGATCACGCTTCTTGCTTTCTCCGTCCGTTTGCCTGAGAGATTCGGCTTTTGCCTTGCACCTTCGGCACACAACTGAATGTGTTCTCCAGAGAGTCCTCCCTTTTCGGTCGCTTAGCTCCTGAAAAGGTTCATGGGGGTATATGTTGTTTTCTGTTTCTAGTATACACGTATTTGTAGGATTGTCAACAGTTTTCTCCCCTCTGTACATGCCGCAAAATAAAATATGTATGGAACTACAGAAAACCTGTTGACTTTCTGCCAAAAACAGGCTATAATATCCAAGCTTAAAAAACACGCTAGTGTAGCACAGTCGGTAGTGCATCTCACTCGTAATGAGAAGGTCGCCTGTTCGAGTCAGGTCACTAGCTCCATCTAAACCGCCCGTTAGGGCGGTTTTTTGATTTGATAGAAAGACTCGAAAGTGGAATACAACAGTCCGGGGAACTGTTGTTCGATTTGGGCTCGACCAAATCGACACCTTACTTTCTGCCCCCGAAGGGGCAGAAATGCAAACGAGTCAGGTCGCCAGCTCCATGAAAGCCGTCCTTATGGGCGGCTTTTTTTCATGTTAATGTGACATGGTATTGTAAATTACGACAAAAGTATGCTATAATGAATCAACATTTACACGACAAACCGAAGGGATTGAAAAAACATGGACAGGAATGGGCATAAACGTGGCATCCTACCGCTGATCGTCTGCGCTGCGCTGTTTTTGGGTGCTTTGTTGGCGCATATTTTGTTTGGGGATACACCGCAGCAGACGACCGGTCCAGCACCGGAAGGCGGTGTATGGATCACTGAGATCATGTCCGACAACAGAACCTATCCGGATCCTTCCTGCAGAGCTTTGGATTACATCGAAATCAGCAATCTGACCGATAAGACTGTAGATATTTCCAATTATAAGCTTTCGGATGACAAAAGCACCATTGGCTACACCTTTCCCCAGGGAACTGTGCTGCCGCCCTACGGCTCCACTGTTTGCTGGTGCGACGCGCAAGGCGATGATCAATATGCCGCATTCGGCATTTCCAACGAAGGCGGCGAAACGATCTATCTGTACAACAGCGTCAATGTGGTCATTGACCAGATTTCAGTTCCGCCGCTGGAAGAAAACCAGCCTTATATCCGAAATCTGGATGGCAGCTGGACCGTTGGTGTGCAAGCAAGTCCGGGCTTTGAAAATACCAGTCAAGGAAATGCCCAATGGCTTGCAAGTATTGGCAGCAAACCCCATTGCGTGATCATCAGCGAAGTGCAGACCACGGCAAGGTATACCTATTTAGACCCTGCCGGAACAGTCTGTGATTGGATAGAACTATACAACGAAGGAACCGATGCCGCTGTATTGGACGGCGCATATCTTTCTGACGACCCCTCGGACCCACTGAAATGGCAGATCCCCCGTTTGACGATCGAACCCGGTGCCTATGCTTTGATTCGCTGCGGCGGTATGACGCAGAACGATGCCAGTTTTTCCTTATCTTCCGATGGCGGCCAAATTATTTTGACCGGTCCTTACGGTAATTTGATCTGTGCTTTGGAATGCCCGGCACTGGAACGGGATACCACCTGGGCACTAGACAGTGATGGAGCATATACCCATTGCGCAATGCCTACACCAGGTTTTGAAAACACAGACTTCGGCTATGCCGATTGGCTGCGATCCATTGGCCTCCAGGCATGCCCGGTGATCATCAGTGAAGTCCAGCCTTCCAACTGTAGTAGTATACTGGACAGCAGCGGTAAACTATCTGATTGGATGGAACTTTATAACCCCAGTAATGTGTCTGTAAATCTGAACGGTTTCTTTTTGTCCGATGATGAAGCAGATCCTTTCAAATGGCAGATTCCAGAGCTGGTGCTGAAGCCCGGTGAATACGCTGTGATCCCCTGCACCGGCAAGAAGGGAAATCCCTCCGAAGCATCCTTCTCACTGTCTAAAAGTGGCTGCAGCGTTCTTTTGTCCGGACCTGTGGGCAACCTTATCACCCAAGTCGTTTGCCCTGCAATCAATGAAGATCGGACCTGGCAGTGGATGTCGGACGCCTCCTATACCGAAACGGAGTTCATCTCCCCCGGATTTGAAAACACCAAGGCCGGCTATGAGGCTTTCCGTGCTTCTCAGAAGATCCTTGGGGCATTGGCGGTCACCGAGGTCATGCCTTCAAATGACCGCTATTTGATCCAGCGCGACGGAGAGTACTACGACTGGATTGAGCTAAAGAATGTATCCGACGCCGTTATCAACTTGTCGGATTACGCCATTTCGGATGACAGCTCCGATCTGTTGCTTTTCCCGCTGCCGCAGATGGAGCTGGCTCCCGAAGAAACGGTAGTGATCATATGCTCCGGTAATACAGAACTGACTGATCAATATATTCATGCACCCTTTACTCTGAACAGAGACATGTGCTGGGTCTATGTGACGCACAGGCAACAGGGTCTTAGTGACTATCTGCGCATCTCCGGCGTACCACTAATGGGCAGCGCAGGTCGGATGGACGATCAAAGCGGCCTCTATTATTTCAGCACCCCAACGCCAGGCACTGAAAATCAGGGCGGTGCCGCGGAAGTAGCCGCAAACCCTTTTTTTGAGACCCCCGGAGGGATCTACAATGATGTAGCCAATGTAAGCGTGGTCTTATCCGGGGAAGGGCAAATTTATTACACGCTGGATGGCCGCGAACCTACCATGTATTCTTCCCTGTATACAGAGCCCCTGGTATTAACCGAAACTACAGTGATCCGCGCCAAGTGCTACAGCGACGGAAAGCTTCCAAGCAGCGCGGTCACTGCCAGCTATATCATCAATGAAAATCACACCTTACCTGTCATCTCTCTTGCAGCCAATCCGGCCGAGCTTTTTGGTGCAAAGGGCATCTATACCTTGTACACGTGGGATCGTGAAATCCCGTGTAATCTGACTCTCTATGAAGGGGATGGCGGTTTTTCCATCAATTGCGGTCTGGAGCTTTATGGACACAGCAATCTGAAGCATCCGAAGAAGAGTTTCAAAGTAAATTTCAGAAGCCTCTATGGAGAAAGTGTGCTGAATTATCCTGTTTACGGTGAGGACGGACCGTTTCTGTATGATGCTCTGTGTATCCGGGCCGGCCAGGACTACCCGCAGTCCATTTTCCGTGACGAATTATTCACTTCCTTGTGCCGAGATATGACAGACACCGTTCTGGCGCAGCGGGACAAATTCTGCATTTTGTATATCAATGGCGAATACTTTGGCATTTACTGCATGAAAGAAGCATTCAATGAGCTGTTTTATGCACAAAACCGGAATGTTCGTAAGGAAAGTGTAGAAATTGTCCAGGCACCGGTAGAATACCACACGCAGATGCATGAGTTTTTCAGATTTCTCCGCAGTGCTGATATGACACTGGATAAGAATTACGAATATGCTTGCTCGGTATTTGATATGGACAGTGTCATCGACTGGATGATCATCGAGGGCTATTCTACGAACGGCGATGTGCAACAAAATCTGAGGTATTTTCGTAGCACAGACAATGGCAACCGCTTCCAGATGGCGTTCTATGACTTGGATTGGGCCTTTTATTATCACCGTCCATTCACGGATATTCTCTCTAACGAACGAAACAATTGGCAGCATCTGATGCTGACCCAGAACTTGATGAAGAACCCGACCTTCCGTCAGAAATTTTTGAGCAGACTTAGCTACCACATGCAAAACACCCTGCGCACAGAAAATGTTGTAGCACGCATTAACTACTACCATGATCTGCTGGCACCTGAAGTTCCGCGGGAACGCCAGAGATGGTCGGGAACCGTCGCGGAATGGGAATGGTACATGGATAAATTGCGCGATTTCATTACCGAATTTGACCACTTAGGAGATATCGTAGACCATTTGGACCGCTATATTGACCTGACCGAAGAAGAAATCAATACCTATTTTGGGAGGTGGAGATCTTGAAAGACGGCTACCGTCACGAATACAAATATCTGATCTCCACTGTTTCCGCAGCGTTGTTAAAGCGCAGGCTGCCTACCATTATGGCAAGAGATCCGCATGTCGGTCCCGCCGGTCAATACACCATCCGCAGCTTATATTTTGATGATGGTAACTATTCCGCTTATGAAGAAAAAGCCTCCGGCATTTCCGACCGGACGAAGTACCGCATCCGGTATTATAATTATGATACTCGGATGATCCGCCTGGAAAAGAAAGAAAAGCACGGCCATCTGACCCGAAAAATCGGAATGCCCATTACAATCAACGATGCCCTGCATCTGCAAAACGGCAACAATGGGATCTGCCCGGATTCCCAGGGCGACCTGATCACCCAGCTGCGCTGCGCCATCTCCTGCGGTCTGCGTCCCGCAATTCTGGTGGATTATGATCGCACACCTTTCGTGTGTAATGCCGGGCAGACCCGGATCACCATTGATGAAAACATCCGCACACGTCCCTACTGCGCAGATTTGCTGGCCTCAGATAAAGCTATGGTGCCGGTACTGGAAGATGGTATGGCGGTCCTGGAGGTCAAGTTCAATGACTTCCTGCCGGGATACCTCGCCTCCGCGCTGGAGGATGTTCCTAAGGTCAATTTTGCTATTTCCAAATATGTTCTGTGCTTGAATACCATTTAAGATTGAGAGGAAGCAATCATGACGAATTTTACAGACATTATTAAGAATCGGTTCCTGGAAGAATTCACCGCAATTTCCATCAGTGACGCGCTGGTCGCCATTGCCCTTGCTTTTGCATTGAGCGTATTCATTGTATACGTATATCGGATGACCTACGGAGGAGTCAGCTACAGCAAGAGCTTTGCAAAATGCCTGATCATGCTGGCAATGGTTACCGCTGTGGTGATCCTGGTCATTTCCTCCAATGTGGTTCTTTCTTTGGGTATGGTCGGTGCTTTATCTATCGTACGCTTCCGCACCGCGATCAAAGAACCTGCGGATACTGCGTTCATGTTTTGGGCCATCGCTACAGGCATCATCTGCGGTGCAGGTTATGTGGCGCTGTCTGTATTGATCACCCTGTTGCTGGGCCTGTTGTTTGTAGCGGTTCATGTTCTGGGTAAAAACTATAAGCGTGATAGCTATATGGTCGTTTTGCGCTGTGAGGCTGCTTGTGAAGCAGCAAACACCCTTAGCAGTTTTCCCCATTACCGTCTGAAAAACAAGAACATGACTGCCGGTACTACCGAATTGGTGGCGGAGGTAGAACTGAACCAGAAGGATATGGACCAGCTGGAAGCCCTTCGTAACAAGCCCGGTGTTCTTGAGCTTACCGTTATGCACTCTGTCAGCGGCAGCGTACTGTAGACGCCTTTGATCTTCTCGTAACGCACGAAACACGATCCTCCGGAAGTTTTCCTGGAGGATCGTATTTTACTAAATTCCTTTTCTTCTGTTTTGTAACACTATATTTTGCCAGCCTTTTCGTAAAAAACAGCACCATCCCTGTTTGGGATGGTGCTGTTGCATACTTGAAAGCTTATCTATCCTTATTCTTTTCGGCCTTCTTAGCAGCCTTAGCCTTGGCCTTTGCTTCTGCTGCCTTTCTGGCCTCTTCCTTGGCAGCTTCTGCCGCGGTGTCGTTGGTGGAAATCGCCCACTTGGTGAACTCGATACGAACCTGATCGGCGCTGGTTTCCATCACGAACTTCTCATCCTTAACATTAACAACAGTACCAACAATACCGCCGATGGTGGTGACCTGATCACCTACCTTAATGGAATTACGGGTCTGCTCAGCTTCCTTCTTGCGCTTGTTCTCAGGACGGATCAGCATAAAGTAGAAAATGCCCAACATAACAACGAGCATAATCACGGTGCTCATCATACCGCTGCCTGCGGGGGGAGTAGCTTCCAGAAAATGTAACATGGGTATAGCTCCTTCGTTTATTAAAGTCTTGTCTATTATATCATTGCCTGCGCAAAATGCAAGCATATTTTAAATTCTGCGTGCCAATTTCTCAGAATATTCCTGCCGTAAAGCCTCAAAGCGACCTTCATCCAAAGCATTACGGATCTTTTCCATGAGCTTATTGTAAAAATAAAGATTATGCATAACGCTCAGACGCATGGCGAGCATCTCTTCGGCCACGAACAGATGTCGGATATACGCTCTGGAATACCGGCGGCACACAGGGCAGTCGCACTGTGGATCGATCGGATCGAGATCCATGGCATACTTGGCATTTTTCAGATTGATTGCGCCCTCCCAGGTAAAGAGTCGGGCGTGGCGTGCGTTTCTGGCAGGCATCACACAGTCAAAGAAGTCCACACCCCGAGCAACCGCCTCGATAATATTCGTAGGTGTGCCCACGCCCATCAAATACCGCGTCTTCTCCTTCGGCATATGGGGCTCCACAGCTTCGATGATATCATACATCTCTTCCGCTGTCTCTCCAACAGCCAGACCGCCGATGGCGTAGCCGGGCAGATCCAGATCGGCGATGCGCTTCATGTGGTCGACACGGATATCGGCATAGGTACCACCCTGATTGATGCCCCAAAGCATCTGCTGAGGGTTTACCGTGTCGGGCAGCGCATTCAAGCGGGCATTTTCTGCCTTGCATCGCTCCAACCAGCGATAGGTGCGATCTACGCTCTTCTTCACATAGTCTCTGGGTGCAGGGTTTTCGATGCATTCATCAAAGGCCATGCAGATATCGGAGCCCAGATTGGACTGGATCTGCATACTCTCCTCCGGGCCCATGAAGATCTTGTGCCCGTCAATATGGGAGGCAAAGGTAACGCCCTCTTCCTTGATCTTGCGCAGAGAAGACAGGCTGAAGACCTGAAAACCGCCGGAATCCGTCAGGATCGGGCCGTCCCAGGTCATAAATTTATGCAATCCGCCGCAATCCTTCACCAGCTTATCACCGGGACGAAGATGCAGATGGTAGGTATTGGAAAGCTCCACCTGGCAACCGATATTCTTCAGATCCTCCGCACTCAGCGCGCCTTTAATAGCACCCTGTGTACCTACATTCATAAATACCGGAGTCTGCACAGTACCATGGGCGCAGGTAAATTCGCCCCTGCGTGCATTTCCTTCGGTTTTCTTCAGTTTAAACATGGTATCCCTCATTCATTTGCAGGTTTGTAGAAATAGACCGCCGTCGCAGCAATGCAGACCTTATCCGGTTCTTTTGCAAGGCTTGCTTCTGATGCCAGGTGCATCAAGTGTTTACTGACAGAACGAAGCTCCACGCGGATGATAACATCCTCTCCGGGGATCAAAGGGCGGTGGTATAACACATTCATTTCCACAGTAGGCGCAATTCCCTCCCCTGGCTTGGCGCAGTAAGCAACACAGCCCATTGCCTGGTCCACCAAGGTAGCACACATGCCACCATGAAGCGTTCCAGCAATGTTTCGCATCCAGTCTTGCGTCTGGCAGCGCATGGTGTAGATCCCAGCCTGTGGTTCACTGCTGACCAGCTCCAGATTCATCTGATCGCCGATACTGCCCGGTGCCAGCGTATGCAGCTGCACAAGCCGCAGCCGAAGTGCTTCTTCCAGATTCTTTGTTCGTTCCATATTTACTCCTCTACACCGGTACCGATATACATCGCATCGCCAAAGGAGAAGAAACGGTAACGCTGTGCTACCGCTTCCTCATAGGCTCGCAGTACCGCTTCCCTGCCCGCAAAGGCGCTGACCAGCATTACCAGCGTGCTTTCCGGCAGGTGGAAATTGGTGATCAAACCATCCATCGCCTTAAATGTATAGCCCGGGAAGATAAAAATATCGGTCCATTTCGACTTTGCTTCAAAGCTTCCATCCGGATTCACCAGTGATTCCAGTGTCCGGCAAGAAGTTGTTCCCACGCAGATGATCCGTCCGCCACGTCTGCGCACCGCGTTCAGCGTAGCAGCTGTTGCCGCGTCCATCATGCACAGTTCAGAATGCATATGGTGGTCTGCCAGATTCTCCGCCTTGACAGGCCGAAAAGTGCCAAGGCCCACGTGAAGCGTTACAAAGGCAGTCTCAACACCCTTGGCCCGGATCCGGTCCAGCAGTTCATTGGTAAAGTGCAAACCGGCTGTGGGGGCGGCTGCAGAACCGGTCTGTTTGGAATACACCGTCTGGTAGCGCTCCTGGTCTTCCAGCTCTGCCCGAATGTAAGGCGGCAGCGGCATCTTGCCCAGCCGCTCCAGCACTTCCAGAAAAATACCCTCATACCGAAACTCAACGATCCGGTTGCCATCATCCAGGACCTCAGATACCACTGCAGTCAACTCTCCGTTGCCGAAGATCACTTCATGGCCTGCTTGCATCTTTCTTCCGGGCTTGCACAGGCACTCCCATTTTTTGTCCCCCAGGTCCCGCAGCAGCAAAACCTCCACCGCTCCGCCGGTGGGACGATGCCCCAGAAGCCGTGCAGGAAGAACCCGGGAATTGTTCATGACCAAGCAGTCACCTGGCTGCAGGTAGTCCAAAATATCATAAAAATGCCTGTGCTGCGTCTTACCGGTTTTGACATCCAAAGCCAGCAATCGGGACGCATCCCGCTGCTGCAAAGGTGTCTGCGCGATCAGCTCCTCCGGCAGATCATACCAAAAATCATGGGTCTTCAGATCACATTTGCTGTAATCCACGGTCTCTCTCCTCTCCGTACTGTCTTTCCATTGCTCCATATCATCTCGCAAGGAACAAACGAAATCACATTTTATGAACAAATAACCTTTGAACAATTACTTCAAATGCGGCATTCCCAAAAGATCCCGCATCTGCCGATAATAATCGCTGTCGCGCCAGTTGTGATCTGTGGAGTGTTCTCCTCTGTAGATGAATTCCGTATTAGGCAACGCATCTCTGATCTGCCAATACGCAGTGCTTTCCAGCCTGGTACCCGGGATCCAAAGCCTATCAAGCCAGGTCATTTCCATAAGCGGCTCCCAGTTCTTGATTTTTGAATAACCTATATTCAATGCCTTCAGGTCTTTTAGCTGCGTCAGCACTTCCGCCTGGTCAAAGGATGTCATAAATATTTCCAGAAATACCAGATTCGGAACGTATTGCAGTGCGGAAAAATCCTCAATCGGGTTATCTGCCAGGATCAGATACTGCAGCTTCGGCATGTATTTCAGAAAAGAAATGTCCGTCAGCGCCATATGTCCCATATCCAGCGCGATCATATCCCGGCAATATTTGAATTCCACACAGTCCTGGTCAAACAGTCGGTTATTGGCGTCCTCCGTTGGCCCAACACCGCCGACTGGCCAATAACCGAATTTACAGGAGATAAAAGATGTCTCGTCCGTGCGGATCACAGCCTTGCCGATGCGAACATTCCAAACAAATTTGATTTCCGGGTGCCTTTGACCCATGGCGTCCATTGCTTCGCTATCGATCCCACAATCGCACATGATCACCTTCTCAAGCTGCGGCAGCAGACCCACAGCCTGCTCTACGGCAAGTGTATCTTCCATCATGATGCCGCTCAGATCCAGCTCCCGAACGTCCAAGTCCACAACGCGGTCAAATAGGACGAAATTCCCTTCCAGCTTTGCATGAAATGCATCTTTTAATGCCAGCAATTCAGCTGCGCTTAAACCGCATCCTGCCACATCCAGGACCCGAACACCTTCAAACTGATCCGCACACTCGATCAGCGACTGAACCGAAACATCCGGGCCATCCAGGGAAATATGCGTTGCTGTGTTCAAAAAGAGGCAATCATCCACTGCAACATGCCACTGAAAGCGAATATTGGGATACGCCGTGCTAAGCAGCTGCCTTTGCTGTGAAGACAGCAGCGTGTCCGTAATTTTAACTTCTTTTAAAGAAGGAAACAGTGACAGCTTCGTTTCCAGCTCCTCCGCTGACACGCCTGTCCCGTTCAAATGCAAGTATTCCGACATGGGGGAGAAGCTTCTCGTGCCAAGTGAGATCGCCCAGTGGATCCGGCATTGTGGGAGGATCTTCTGCAGTTCCGACCACTGTGCAACTGTAATGCTTTCACCCAGTTCAATATATTCCAGTTCATGGAGATATTGAAGCAGCGGAATCTGTTCAGTATGGATCTCTAATAAGGTAATGGATCGTGCATGGCTGTCAAAGAGCTGCTCACCAATCGGAACATTCCAGCGGATGCTGCACTGGGGTATTTTCTCTGACAGATCACGATATTCTTCCACCGTCAAAGGCTGATCCCGAAGGTCCAGCGTCTGGCTATTTCGCAGGAAGTACCTGTCTCCGGAACGCACATACTGCTTCTGCACTGTATAAATCCCCACGAAAACCACGCAAAGTATCAGTACCGCGGCCAGAATCGGCAGGAACCATTTCCTAAGCTTCAAAAAGCATACCTCCCATCAGAAAGCACAATACTGTTACAAGTATAAAGCATACACTACATTTTTGCAATAAACAAATTCTCACATATCCGCATAGATTGTCACGGAGGGATGCTTACATGAAAAAACCTTTGTTTACCGGAGTATGTACCGCTCTGGTCACCCCATTTTTAAACGGAAAAGTGAACTATCCTATGCTGGAAGTGCTGCTTCGTAGGCAGATCGATGCCGGGATCGGTGCAGTAGTTGTATGTGGCACCACAGGAGAAGCCCCCACCCTTTCCGATGCGGAAAAGCTGGAGATCATCCGCAGAAGTAAGGCATTTGCCGGTGATCAGCTGTGTATCATCGCAGGTACAGGCAGTAACTGCACTTCTCATGCAGTCACCATGAGCCAAGCCGCGGCAGAAGCAGGCGCAGATGCGCTGCTTGTGGTCAGTCCATACTACAATAAGGCGACATCGGACGGTCTTTACACCCATTATCTTGCCCTAAGTCACAGCGTAGATCTACCGATCATCCTATACAATGTCCCAGCACGGACAGGTTTGGATATTCCTGTCGGCGTCTACCAAAGACTTGCCAAGCTGCCCAATATCCTTGGCGTTAAGGAAGCCGGCGGTGATGTGAGCAAGATCTTAAAGATCCGCAGCACCTGCCCTTCCGATTTCTTTATATGGTCAGGAAGCGATGAGCTGACAGTACCGATCCTGTCTTTGGGCGGGGTCGGTGTGATCTCCGTTCTTTCCAACCTGTATCCGGAACAGACGAATGCCATGGTGCGCGCCGCACTGGGCGGAGATTTTGACACGGCTGCCAGCTTGCAGCTGGAATTTTTGCCGCTGACTGAAGCTTTGTTCTCGGAGGTCAATCCTATTCCCGTAAAGGCTGCCATGCAACTGCTTGGCTATGATTGCGGGATCTGCCGTCTTCCCTTGACCCATCCATCCGCGCACACGCTGGAACAGTTGAAGGAAATTCTTGCATAGCAAGTGCCGCCCAAACGGGCGGCACCAGTTATACTTTACGCTGCATATTGATATTACGGATTGTAAAACCGCATTTTTGATAGAAGGCAACAGCCGCATCATTCTGCGGGTACACGCTCAACTGCATATCCGTGCAGCCAAACGCTTTTGCCAACACGCGAAATTCCTGCATCATCTGCGTACCTACACCGCAATTGCGAAATCGCTCGTCAACGCAAATGTCATCCAGGTCGACCACCTTTCGCTTCACACTTCCGTTACCGTTGGTCTGCCATATATAGAACCGAAGATAACCGACCACGATGCCGTCAAGCTTTGCAACAAATAATATACGCTGACGAATGCACTCTCGAAAGAACTCCAGGTCATACGGTTCCTGCGCAGCGCAGTAGATATCGGGCCTCCATTGCACATGCATAGCCTGTACCTGTCTGGCTATGGCATTTACAGAATCAAAATCCGACTCCCTGGCAAGCTCTAGCATCAAGCCAGCACCGCCTTGTGGAACACTTTCTTTCCCTTGCGGAGCTTCACGCCCTCACGGAGCATATCTTCCGATACAGCGAAGGTATGATCCGGCACCTTTTCGTCATTGACGAACACTCCGCCCTGCTGCACCAGCCGTCTGGCCTCGCCGTTGGAACCGGCAAGCTTGCAGGCAACCATCAGGTTGAGAATGCCGATCTTGCCATCCACCAGCTTGTCAGCTCCGATCTGGGTAGTGGGCATATTGGCATCATCACCGCCGCCCATGAACAGCGCCTTAGCCGCAGCCTGGGCCTTGTCCGCCTCTTCCTCACCGTGAACCAGCTTGGTCAGCTCGTAGGCCAGGATCTCCTTGGCGGTGTTCAGCTGGGCATCGACCCAGGAGTCCATCTCATTGATCTGCTCCAGCGGCAGGAAGGTCAGCATCCGGATGCACTTGAGCACGTCCGCATCCTCCACGTTACGCCAGTACTGGTAGAAATCAAAGGGCGTGGTCTTGTAGGGATCCAGCCACACAGCACCCTTGGCCGTCTTACCCATCTTCTTACCCTCAGAGTTCAGCAGCAGCGTAATGGTCATGGCGTGGGCATCCTTACCCAGCTTACGGCGGATCAATTCCGTACCGCCCAGCATGT
Organism: Faecousia sp.; assembly: GCA_045605575.1. Taxonomy (GTDB): domain Bacteria; phylum Bacillota; class Clostridia; order Oscillospirales; family Oscillospiraceae; genus Faecousia. The sequence goes on from JAZUQE010000042.1 coordinate 24,486, forward strand.
TGCTCCACTGATCGTTACCACCGAACTGCATGTTGCAGCCGTAATTCTGGTACAGGTAGTAGAAGTCATAGGACTGCATGATCATGTAGTTGAACTCCAGGAAGCTCAGTCCCTTCTCCATGCGCTGCTTGTAGCACTCGGCCCGCAGCATATTGTTCACGGAGAAGCAGGCACCAACCTCCCGCAGGACATCCACATAATTCAGATCCAGCAGCCAATCGGCATTGTTGACCATCTGGGCCTTATCCGGTCCAAATTCGATAAAACGCTCCATCTGCTTTTTAAAACAGGCGCAGTTGTGAGCAATGGTCTCCTTGGTCATCATGCTCCGCATGTCGGTACGGCCGGAAGGATCGCCGATCATGGCTGTACCGCCGCCGATCAGCGCAATCGGCTTGTTGCCTGCCATCTGCAGCCGCTTCATCAGACACAGGGCCATGAAGTGACCCACATGCAGAGAATCGGCCGTTGGATCAAAGCCAATGTAGAAGGTGGCTTTGCCGTTGTTGATCATTTCTTTGATCTCTTCTTCATTGGTCACCTGGGCGATCAAACCACGGGCAACCAGTTCGTCATACAGTGTCATTTCTTGATTCCTCCTAAATTTGTTTTTTCGGACGGAGGTACGAAAAAACGCCCCCTGTCCTGTCGGACAGAGGGCGTAAAATACGCGGTACCACCTCTGGTTCAGTATGTCCTCACAGACATACCCTCACGGTGTCTGACAACACCTCTCGCTGTTTCGGGCAACCCCGTCTTTCCCTACTGCTACTTCGGCAAAGCCACTCCGGGAGGTATTTCAGCGCCATTCCCCGCTGCCTCGCACCAACCGGCAGCTCTCTGGCAAGAATTCAAGCGCATACTTATTCCCATCACCGTGTTGGTGCTATCCTAACAAAACGGAACCGTTTTGTCAAGCATTTTCCGGTAAATTTCCGTTTGTATCCCCATCGATACACAATTTGCAGTACACCAACAGAGCACCCCAGGTATAGAACGGATCATCGGCAGCTCTTCCATCAGCATGATAGTTTTCCGATATGATCTGCCGCTGTTCCCATTCCCTTACAAACATGTTCCAGCCCTTTTCGGCCAGCATCCGCGCTTCTTTGCGGCGGTTGGATGCCAGGAGCGCTTCAAAAACCAAATAGTTCATAGGTGCCCAGATCCGTCCACGCCAATATTTGTCATCCAGAAAAGACGCTTCCTTTTTGGAAACCGACGGTAATACATATTGACCCCAGAATTCTTCCTCGTTCATCAAGTGCTCCCGCACCATCCTATCGGTCTGCCGCTCATCAGGAATTCCGGCAAGCATGGGATAAAAGTTCGTCGGTGAGAGAACAGAGGAATATTTCCCGCTCCAGAAACGGTTGCAATAGATTCCCTGCTCCTCGTTCCAAAGCAAATCGTTCATTCTGCGCTTCATCTGAAAGTATTCCCCTATAAGTGCGTCATGCATCTGCTTCTTACCAAGCGCGTCAGCAATTTTCGAGAGGCATAGCAAATCCAACGCATAAAGGGAGTTTAGTCCCACATCACACAGATCCATGGTGTGTAAGCACGCATCAAACCTTGCATCATCATACATGGGACTGTTATCCAAGCCGGATTCCAGCTTGGCCGCTGCCAGCGTATACGAATAGTTCAGTTTAGCATATTCTTCGCCGCGGTAGCACTGAGGATAAGGATCGGATCCCCATTCCAGAAGCCCATCCCGATTCCCATCACGATATTGGAACCAATATCGGTTCCAGCGATAAAGCGCATCGAAGGATCGTTCTAAGAGGTCTTTCTCTCCAAATTTCTCATACAGCTTCCACACGCAGAATGAACCAACCGGAGGTTGGGAACGGTCAAGAGACTTCTTCCTGTGGGCGTTGGTGTTCGGGATCATACCCCTGTCGGTAGCTTCGGAAAGAATGGTGTAAATTTGTTGATAGGCAAGCTCTTTATTAAATTCCGCAGCCAGCAGACCATTGAAGAAAGTATCCCAGCAAAACAAAACATGACAGCCAAATACCGAAAACTCCGCGTCATCACACAAACACCAAAGCCTTGTCACCGGCGTGATGATCCTGTTATGAAAAGGATCGAAGACAGTATTCCATGTCATTACTTTACAGATAGCGTCCACCGCTTTCTGATTTTCGGGATCATGCCGCCTGGTTAGTTCCTGTACTTTGTTTCGACCGTTTTGCAGCATCCTCTGTGCAACCTGCAGATCCTTTTCCAGATTGCAAAACAGGTACACAGGCTCCGATGAATCGAGCAACAGACCGGGTGCGTTGAAATAATACTTAGTTCCGGATTCTTCCCCAACACTTGCGGTTACACAGAAGGTCTGGATTTCATTGGAAAGGATCAAAGCGTTCTTTTCCTTTTGGATCGAACCGTAAGCATTCCACATCAGATGCGCGCTGATATAATAGTACAGATCCGCGCAATGATTTTTAGGCGTGAGTTTTACGGCAAATTTGTCCTGCAGGGACGCGAACTCAACGGTAAACAGGAAGTCTCCCGTCTTATATTCTATCTCGAAGTAGCTGCCGTCCGGCGCATGTAGGCCATAACGGTTCACATGCTTATGTGGATGCATATCCTCAACATACGATTTCTGGAAATCATCGTACACGCCGATCTTGATTTCCATCAAATGCTGCAGATTCATGATCCCATTGAGCGACTTGATGTCCCAGCTCCCCCATTGTGAAACAGAATTCTTCATAGCATTCCTCTCCTAAATGGATCCGTGACAAATATTCTAACCTTGCAGCATCTCCTCTGCACTCTTGAGCGTGTTCTCCGTTATGGTCGCGCCGCCAATGATCCGGGCAAGCTCCAGCTTCCGGCCTTCCACGTCCAGGGGTGTGACGCTGGTATATGTACGCCCGCCACGCTCCTGTTTTGCGATCAGCAGATGGGTTTGAGCCAACGCCGCCAGCTGCGGTAAATGGGTCACGCATAGCACCTGCTTGGTTTCGGATACGCTTCTAAGCTTCTGTGCTACCTTCTGGGCGGCCCTTCCGGACACGCCTGTATCCACTTCATCAAAGATCAAAGTGGGCACCCTGTCCTTTTCCGCCAGCACATTTTTCATTGCCAGCATGATACGGGCCAACTCACCGCCGGAGGCGACCTTGCTCATAGGTTTCAGCGCTTCGCCGGCATTGGCAGACATATAAAAGGCCACGGCATCCGCGCCGCCGGGAGTCAATTCCAGTTCCGCGAACTGGCAAACAAACTGCACTCTGGGCATATCCAGCTGGGCAAGCTCCGTCAGAATCCTCTCAGACAGGACTTTAGCCACAGCTTTCCGGTTTTCCCGCAGCCGCAGCGCAGCATCCCATGCATCCTTTTCCGCCTTCTTCAGCTTTATTTTCAGCCGTTCCAGATGGTCATCGGCAAATTCAATTTCATCCAGTTCCCGTTTGGCATGATCCAAGTATTCCAAAATATCCACACAAGTCACGCCGTATTTACGGCGAAGACGATGGATCTGATCCAATCGGGTCTCGATATTTTCCAGCTCATCCGCACTGTAGGACAGCTCATCTCTGGCATCGCGCACCTCTTCTGCAATGTCCTGAACCTGATACATCAAGTCTGCTACACGCTCGCAAATAGCGGCGTAAGCATCCGTATATCGGCCAAGCTTCGCCAGTTCCCGCTCAGCCTGAGCCAGTAAAGAGGCTGCGCCGTCCGTATCGTCACCGCCATACAGGCACTCCACAGCCGCATCGATACCGTCTGATAGCTTTTCTGCGTTTTGCAGCAGCTTTCTGCGTACCTCCAGCTCTTCGTCCTCTCCCGGCTGTAGGTTCGCCTTCGTGATCTCCTCGATTTGGTACTTCAGCGTCTCCATGCGCCGCAGCTTTTCGCCCTCGTCCATGGTCATACGCTGGATCTGGCGGCGAAGTTCCGCCACCATAGCAAACTTTTCCCGGTATTCTTCCCGTAGGGCTTCGTTGGCAGCAAAATCGTCAAGAAACTGCAAGTGGTTGTCTTCGTCAAACAAGGAAGCGGAATCATGCTGCCCGTGGATATTGATCAGCTGGATCCCAAGCTTTCGAAGAATAGACACAGTTACCAGACAGCCGTTGACCCTGCACACATTTTTTCCATCCAAATAGATATCCCGTTGGATCACAGTTTCTGGATCATAGTCTACTCCGTTCTCTTCAAACCAGGTTAGTTCCGGCACCTGGGTAAACACAGCCCGGACGCTTGCCTTATCCGTACCGGTACGGATCATGTCCCGATAAGCGCGTTCGCCTAAAATAGCAGAAATGGCATCGATCACAATAGATTTGCCCGCACCTGTCTCACCGGTCAGAACATTAAACCCGGAATCAAAGGAAATATCGGAGCGTTCAATAACCGCAATATTTTCAATATGCAGCAAACTCAGCACGCCAGCCCCTCCAATCAACCGATGAGATTCTTGATCTCACCGCAAAAAGCGGCAGCGGCGTTGCTATCGCGCATGACAACCATAACCGTATCATCACCTGCAAGAGAACCAACGATCAGATTCATATTCATAGCATCGATGGCCGAAGCCGCCGCCGAAGCAAGCCCCGGCAAAGTGCGGATGACGATAATATTCTGCGCATAATCAAAGCTTGTGACACATTCCCGGAAGATCGTGTTCAATCGGGTAGAAAATGTACCCGTGGCCTCACCGTTGGCGGCACTGTAGCGGTATGTTCCCAGAGCAGTCAGTTCCTTGACAATACGAAGCTCCTTGATATCGCGGGAAACAGTGGCCTGGGTCGCGCGGTACCCCTCCTGCTGCAGCAGCGCCAGCAGCTGTTCCTGCGTCTCCACATTCTGGGCCGTAATGATCTCCATAATTTTTGCTTGTCTTTGTGCTTTCATTCCGGTTCACCTCAACTGTTCTGAAACTTCATCTTGACCACATCGTAAAAGCTTCGGTCCTTCAAACGAATCAGCTTTGTCTCCAAGTCGGACTTGCGGATCATTGCCACATCTCCCATATTCAAGCGCTGCGCCTTGCCGCCATCCACGGAAAGATAAGCATTGCGGTGAGCATTCTTCACAACAGCTACAGTGATCACTCTTCTCTGGGCAGCCACTACGCAGCGACTGCGCATGTCATGGGCACAAACCGGTGTGATCAAGATCCCGTTTGCCTCCGGCTCAACGATGGGGCCGCCGGCACTGAGATTATAGGCAGTCGAACCTGTGGGCGTTGCGATCAGAATGCCGTCTCCGCTGCATTCCATAACTTCTACACCGTCACACTTCACATTCAAGTGTACGATCCTTGCCGCTGCGCCCTTTGTGATCGCAACATCGTTGAGACAGATGTCATGGAAGATAATATCCCGGTCCCGCTGCACTGTAACATCCAGCATAGAGCGCCGGTCGATGGTATAATCCTCACCAGCAAGTCTGGAAAGCAAGGAAAGCTCCGATGCTTCCAGCTCCGCCATAAAACCCATCGTGCCAATGTTGACACCCAAAATCGGAATTCCATGTTTGGTAGCAGTCTTGGCCATGTGCAGAATTGTCCCGTCACCACCAAAGCAAACCAGTGCAGACGCACCATTCAACTCCTTGTCCAGACGGGAAAAACGAAGGTCCTTCGGGAGTTCATAGCTTCTGTCGATCTCAAAGGGTAGGCAAAGCCGTGTTTCGATCCCAGCAGCCTGCAAGACCGCTACAGCCTCCCGTACCGTACGAAAGTTCTTATCCCGATAAGGGTTCGGTGTTAATATTACTTTCTTCATAGCACTCACCCCTTCAGTTTATCATGCGCTTCCTGGACAACTTTGGCAGTATCCGGGCTGATGCCCTCACGGTCATCTAACGTCAGATGCCCCAAAAACTCAATATTGCCCTCAGGGCCCTTTACAGGAGAAAAGGTCAAGCCAAGGATCGTCAACCCCAATTCACCCGCCAGAGCCACAAAGTCATCCAAAACCTCTTTATGGGTGATCGGATCCCGGACGACACCCTTCTTGCCGACTTTCTCTTTGCCAGCCTCAAACTGAGGCTTGATCAGGCAAAGGATCTGCCCGGTAGGCTTTAAGAAGGTTTTGATCACAGGCAATACGATCCGAAGAGAGATAAAACTGACGTCCACCACAGACAGGTCCAGGGGTTCTCCCAGCTGCTCAGGTGTAACGTAGCGTACGTTTGTACGCTCCATAACCACGACCCTGGGGTCCGAACGGATCTTCCAGTCCAACTGACCGTAGCCCACATCAATGGCAAACACCTTACTTGCCCCCTGCTGCAGCAGGCAGTCCGTAAAGCCGCCGGTAGAGGCACCGGAATCACTGCATACGTAGCCTGTGGGATCTACGCCGAAATCCCGAAGCGCCTTTTCCAGCTTCAATCCGCCCCTGCTCACATAGGGACACCCACCGGTACGGACTTCGATCTCTACGTTTTCCTCATAGGACACACCGGGCTTATCCGCCTTCTGCCCTTGCACATACACAAGTCCACTCATGATGATGGCCTGCGCCTTGGTACGGTTCTCCGCAAAGCACCGTTCCGTGATCAGTACATCAAGACGTTTCTTGATCTTCATTGCCCAGCACCTCCGTAACAAAACTTGCTACACTCTGACCATCCAGACCATAATGACGGTAAAGTGTGTCTATCTTTCCGTGGGTCACAAAATGTTCGCCCAGATCGATCCCTTCCACATGGCAGCCAGACTTACGTTTGTCCAGCATCTGACACAGACGGTCTCGAATGCCGCAGCCCCCCATGGTTTCTTCCAAGACGACCACGCACGGATCCTTCTCGATCCATTCAGCTGCCCGGGTCAGATCCTGCCGGTCCAGAGATAACAGCCGCAAAATACCGGCATGTATACCGCTGCTTTCCAAAATTTTTGCCGCATCCACAGCCTGATTGATCAGCGTGCCATAGGTAACAATGGTCACATCTCCGCCTTGTTTATGACAGACGACTGTATCCTCCGGTCCATGCCAGCAGGAATCAGAATACATGCCATCTCCTCCGCGTGGATAACGGATCGCTACAGGCCCATCGGCAGATCTTACGGCCCACCCAAGCATATCCGAAAGCTCCGCACAGCTGGCAGGGCACAGCAGCTTCAAACCGGGAACCTGCTGCAAAAAACCAACATCAAATACACCGTGATGGGTCTCACCATCCTCACCTACCAAGCCAGCTCGATCGATCGCGAAGACTGCATGCAAGCCCAGCATAGCTACATCCTGGATCATTTGGTCATAGCTACGCTGAAGAAATGTGGAATACAGCGCAACAACGGGGATCATCCCCTGTTTGGCAAGGCCTCCTGCCATAGAGACTGCATGTTCCTCTGCGATTCCCACATCAAACAATCTGTTCGGAAACTGTTTTTTGAAAGGCATTAGGCCGGTACCACCGGGCATTGCGGCTGTGATAGCGCAAACACGGTTATCCTCCAGGGCCAAATCGCACAGCTTGCTGCCAAAGGCATCCGAGAAGGTCTGTTTTCCATTGCTGTGGGAGCTGCCTGTCTCAGGATCAAAAATGCCAATACCGTGAAAACGGGAAGGATTTTGTTCCGCCGGTTCGTAGCCGCAGCCCTTTTTCGTAAGCACATGTACCAGCACCGGCCTGTGCATATCCGCAGCACTTTGCAGCGCTGCAACGAGATCCTCCAGATTATGTCCGTCCACCGGGCCAATGTAGCGCATACCCATATTTTCAAAAATGGTTGCCGGGATCAGCAGCTTGCGGATACGCTTTTTCACATTACTGCTCCAGTTGTAAACCGCTTTACCACCCGGAAACCGTTCCATCAGCTTTCGGTAACGCTGTTTTGCGTTCAAATAGCCTGCCTTGGTGCGAACCTTGGACAGGTGTCTTGCCATACCTCCAACATTCTTATCGATGGACATGGCGTTGTCATTCAGGATCACCACCATGGGTTCTCCGCTAACGGCGGCATCATTGAGCCCTTCGTAAGCCATACCACCGGTGGCGGCCCCGTCGCCGATCAAAGCAACCACGCGGTAGTCTTGCTGCTGCAGGGTCCTGGCTCTGGCCATACCAAGAGCGATGGATACAGAGCTGGAAGCATGCCCTGCCACAAAGGCATCCGCATCGCTTTCCCCAGGCTTAGGAAACCCGGCCATGCCGCCAAACTGCCGCAAAGCCGAAAATTCCGCCCGGCGTCCGGTCAGCAGCTTATGGACATAAGACTGATGGCCGACATCAAAAACCAGGCGGTCTTTCATCGTATCAAAAATGGTTTCTATGGCAACGGTCAATTCTACAACGCCTAAATTGGAGGCAAGATGGCCCCCTGTTTTAGAAACGCTTTCAATCAAGAACTGCCTGATCTCATCACAAAGCACCTTGCGTTCACTTTCGGCAAGATTTACGAGATCCTCGTGGCCATTGATTTTTTGCAATATGTGCACAGATCACACAACCTAACTTTTTTTCTTTTTAAGCAGATCCTTAGCATGGCGAATATGATAGATCAGTTTTCCCACCAAGGTGACGATCTTCGTACACGAACCGATCGCAAAGGTCTTGCCCACTGCTTTTCCGCCAACGGTCAGTCCGGCCACCAGAGCGGACATGACAAGCGACACTACGCGGGGCCATGAAAATTCAAAACTCTCCAGGATCTGCAGAGCAATGGTTGCCGAAGCACTACCGGAAACAACGCCGCAAATATCGCCGACCACATCATTGCAGATGGAGCTGACACGCTCAGCATTGCGCAGCAGGCGAATGGATTCCATAGCGCCGGGAACCTTCCTGGCTGCCATAGAATGAAACGGCTTCTCTTCCGCCGAAGTAACGGCGACACCCACAATATCAAACAGGATACCTACCAGCACGATGGCCAGAAGAATCAAAAACGCCACACCGATAGAGCTGGCAGCCATGATTTCGTCAGAAACTAGAGAAATTGCCCCAGAAATCAGAATCGTAACGAAGAAAATGGTAACAACCCATCGTATAGTTTTATTGCGTTCTTTCTTTGACGCTGCTGGGTCAGATTTAGACACGACACGTATCCCCTTATTTTTAAAATAAAGACGGTGACAGACAGGATAAATCTTACGGCTTAGGTCGGGTTGAATTTCTCCGGACAGAACCTGCCGTTGCCGCACAGGCCGTTTCCGTTTCGTCCATCCGCTCAGGTGTTGCCCGCCTGAGTACCCGATTGCCACTTAGACCGTACTGTAATCCCCTGTCTGTCCAGTTACGACAGCCTAGGTGTTTTCCACAGCAGCACAAACCAAAACCTTAGCCTCTTTTGCAAGGATGGTTTCCAGGAGCGATAACGTCAGCAGTCTGGCCACAACTAACCAGGCGTTTGTCCCCTTTCCCCACATACTCAGTCAAGGCAGGCTACACTGCACCCAGCACACGATTCTGTGCACCGACTTGCAGGTTCATACCTGGCCCGTACGCGAAGAGGCTTCCACACGGAGTTCTCAACTTCGTCGCACAATACCAGGTCTCCACGGAAGTCGGGTCGTATGCTCCATGCCATTGGAGCGCGCCCGAGATCCTTAACCCCCAGCATCCACCCTAAACTGGGCGTAAAAAGCAGACACCAGGGACTTCATCGATGTGCCCTTCATAGGATTTTTAGGCCCTACCTGGGAATCGGCAGTTCTGACTAGGATACTGCACCGTCACAGCAAACTATAGCATATTTTTTCTGAATATACAAGTAATTTTTCAAAATAGTTTGGTTTATTCGCTATTTTATGCATCAACATGGAATATTCTGCATGTATTGGCAGGAAAAATAATCACTCTTAACGGAAATTTAAAAAAGAATCTCGGGAAAGTTATTGCAATTTTTACGCTTTTACCGTATGATATATGTTGAAGAAAAAGGAGGCGATGGATTTGTCTGAACCAAAGCTGATTTCTCCCATGCTGGACGATTTCGCCATTGGCAGCCACATCAGTGATCATCACGGTGTCCGCTGTTATCCGGCCATGAGGAATAATTCAGATGAACGTTACATAGTAAAAGTGCTTTCTGTACCGGCATCGCAGGTGCAGCTGGAGGCACTGCTTTTGACAGGTGCCTATAAAACTGAAGAAGATGCCCTGGTCTACTTTGAGTCTGTTGCAAATGAGGTCGTCCAGGAGGTGGAGATCCTGAACAAGCTTTCCGAGCTGGAAGGCTTCCTGGCTTATGAGAGCTGCCAGATCGTACCTATGGAAAACTCCGTTGGCTACGATGTCTACCTGCTCAGTCCTTATAAGCGCAGTCTGGCTCGGCACTTCCGCAAATATCCCATGACACATCTGGCCGCGGTCAACATGGGCCTGGATATCTGCGCTGCTTTGGAGGTCTGCCGTCAGGCTGGTTATCTGTATGTGGATCTGAAGCCAGATAACATTTATATCGGTGATAAGCAGGAGTACCGCATCGGTGATCTGGGCTTTATTCGGCTGGATTCGCTGAAATATGCTGCACTTCCGGAAAAGTACCGCAGTGCTTATACCGCTCCAGAAAGCGCGGATACACTCAGCACCGTCAGCGAAAGTGCGGATATTTATTCCCTTGGCCTGATCCTCTACCAGGCATACAACGGCGGCGTTCTTCCTTTCACCGACAAAGCTCCCGCAGAGGAACTGGTACCTCCCATGTATGCCGACTACGAGATGGCTGAGATCATTCTCAAAGCTTGCCATCCCGATCCCGCACAGCGTTGGGAAAGTCCCGTGGAGATGGGACAGGCACTTGTCAGTTATATGCAAAGAAACGGTGCCAACGATACGCCCATCGTTCCCCCGGCAGTCCCCGACACTTTTGCGGATCACAGTGTTTCTGAGCCTGTTGAACACGAAAATTCCGCAAATGATGATACGGCCCCTGATGAAGATACCGCTACTGATGTGACCTATCAGGAACTTTCTGACGATGTAACAGATATGCTGGAGCAGGCAGATGACCTGATCGCGCATGAAGCTCCCGCCGGTGTCGTTGCTCCTGCTCCCGCCCCTCTGCGGCTCCCGGAAGAAGATACGGAGGAAAGCGGTGAGGCAACGCAAGAAGATCCGGACGGCGCTGTTGCTCTGGAAACAGTCGTCATTCCCAATACCCTCTCCGAAGAAGATCTCTATGATGAGGATGACTACTACTACGAAGATTCTTCCAGCAGAAAAAGGACCATCAGAAAAATTTTGATCTTCCTGCTGGTGCTTGTACTGCTGTCCGGCTTGGCCTTCGGCGGCTACTACTTCTATCAGAACTATTACCTGCAGCCCATTTCCGAGCTGCGTCTGGAGGGCAGCGAAGACGAGCTCCGTGTCTACTTGACCACCGATTCCGATCCCGAGCGGCTGATCGTTGTCTGCACAGATATTTATGGCAACTCCCGTCAGTCCACCGTTACAGACGGCATGGCGGTCTTTACCGGTCTGAATCCCAACACACTCTATAAAGTGGATGTACAGATCAACGGTATGGGCAAGCTCACCGGCGATATCTCGGAAAGCTACACTACCCCTGCCCAGACAAACATCGTCACTTATAACGCTGTTACCGGTACAGAGGCCGGCTCCGTGATCCTCAGCTTTACAGTTGACGGATTGGATGCTGACAGTTGGACCATAACCGGTACTGCAGAAGGCGAGCAGACCATTACCGAGACCTTCACCGGCCATATGGTCACCATTCGCGGCTTGACCCAGGGCAAGACCTACACTTTCCAGCTATCCTCCGATTCCGATATTTGTCTGACCGGTGATGATACACTGGAATACACCGCTACCAATCCTGTCTATGCGGAGAATTTGAAGGTCGTTGCCTGCGACGAAAGCCAGATCACTGTTACCTGGGATGTACCGGAAGAAAGCACCGTCAGCAAGTGGACTGTACGTTGTTACAGCCCCAATGGTTATGACGAGACCCAAACCGTCGAGGGTACTACCGCAACCTTCACCGGTGTAACTTGCGCCGATGCACACACAATTGAGGTCATTGCGGAAAGTATGAGCTCCGGTACCCTGTGCTACATTACGGAAAATGCTGTTACCATCAAGGATCTGAGCATCCAGCAAATGGGCACCAATACCATTCGTCTGACCTGGAACACCGGCGATACGCCCGCTCCCGGCAAATGGCTCATCACCTACAGTGTAGACGGTATGGACAACCTGAAGCAGATCGTCTATACGGGTACAAACTCCGTAGATATCTCCCCTATCGTACCCAATGCACAGTACCACTTCTACTTCCAGCTGGAAGGTGGCTCCACCGTGTTCCATGATGAAGGCAGTTTCCAGACCAAGGAAGCCGGTGAGTTCTCCGGCTATCTGGTCAAGACCAAAAACATCACCACTAAGATGTGCGTTGCCCCTGCCAAGAACGACTGGACCCACAAGGATGTGCCTAAGGCCGGTTATACCGATGCTTTCAAAGTCGGGCAGAAGGCTGGCTTTGTGCTGCAGCTCAACCACATCTATGATACCTCTACCGACACCATCACTACCATGTATGTGATCCGGGATGCGGAAGGTAATCCTGTCAGCTGGAACTCCACGTCCCAGACCTGGACCTCTATGTGGTATAAGAACTACTGCGAGCTGACGATCCCGGAGCTCCCCACGGAGCCGGGCAACTACACCGTAGAGCTGTACTTCAACGGCTGCACCATCCACACCCAGAGCTTCCAGATCACCCAGTAAACATTTCAAAAAGCAGCGGCTCTTTGCCGCTGCTTTTTTCGCGAAAAAATTCAATTAACCCCTTGCAATTCCGACATCCCAGTGGTATACTCTGCCTATAAGATCCTTGCAGGAGGCTAATGATGGCTACTGTTTTCTTTGCAGCTTTCTTTTATAGCTACTATTACTTTTTTCTGGGTAAAAAGTAATAGCGATTTGTGCTGCAAGGGTTTAGAAGGAACCGAATCGATTTTAACGCTGCACGAATTCGCAATTCGTGCAGCGTTCATTTTTAGGAGTTGTTAGTATGATTGCAGTGTTGAAGCATGGCACCACCCCCGAGCAAACCGAACACCTGGTTCAGTGGCTGAAGCGTATGCAGCTGGATGTGCATATTTCCTGTGGTCAGGAGGTCACCATTCTGGGCCTGGTGGGAGATACCAGCCGGGTGGACATGGAGCTTTTGTCCAGTCTGGAGATCGTAGAAACCGTTAAGCGCGTTTCCGAGCCTTTCAAGCAGGCAAACCGAAAATTCCATCCCGTGGATACGGTTGTGGAAGTCGGAAACGTCAAGATCGGCGGCGGACATTTTGCCATCATCGCCGGACCCTGCTCTGTAGAAACGGAAGAACAGATCATTTCTGTTGCCATGTCTGTGAAAGCTTCAGGTGCCCAGATCCTCCGGGGCGGTGCTTTTAAGCCAAGAACTTCTCCCTACGCTTTCCAGGGCTTAAAAAACGAAGGTATGCGGCTGCTGATCGAAGCAAAAAAAGCGTCCGGTCTTCCCATTATTACCGAGATCATGAACATCCGGGCACTAGACCTGTTTGCTGATGTGGATATCATACAGGTCGGCGCCAGAAATATGCAGAATTTCGGTCTTTTGGAGTAGCTGGGCAAGACCAACAAGCCTATCCTCTTGAAGCGCGGCCTTGCCAACACTCTACAGGAGCTTCTCATGAGCGCAGAATATATCATGAGCGAGGGCAACGAGCAGGTTATTCTTTGCGAGCGCGGTATCCGCTCCTTTGAGACCTACACCCGCAACACCCTGGATCTTTCTGCCGTCCCGGTGCTCCATGAGCTGACACACCTGCCTGTAGTGGTCGATCCCAGCCACGCTACAGGAAAATCCAAGCTGGTAGCACCAATGGCTGCCGCCGCGGTAGCAGCCGGTGCGGACGGTCTGATGATCGAAGTGCATAACGATCCTTCCAAAGCCCTGTGCGATGGCGCGCAATCTCTGACGCCCGATCAGTTTGACCAGGTCTGCCGCCGTGTAAGCCGGATCCGGGAGGCGATGGTGTGACAGTTGGAATTCTAGGCTTAGGATTGATCGGCGGTTCTCTGGCAAGAGCCTATGCCAAGGCGGGTCACCGGGTTCTTGTCTGTGAACTTGACAAGGATATGCTGGCCTTTGCCCAGCTTGCCGGTGCCGTGCATGAGGAATTGACCGATGCGAACATCAGCCAATGTGATCTGATCCTGCTTGCCATCTATCCGGATGCCAGCGCCGACTGGTTAGAAAGGCACGCTCACCTCATTTCAAAGGAGGCCCTTGTGATCGATTGCTGCGGCACTAAGGTGCGAATATGCAGCCGTTGTTTCCCGGTAGCACAAAGATATGGTTTTACCTATGTTGGCGGACATCCCATGGCCGGTTCCCATAACTCAGGCTTCAAATACAGCCGTTCCAACCTGTTTCAAGGTGCACCCATGGTACTGGTTCCTCCAAGATTTGACGACATGGACCTGCTGGATCGGATCAAAGCTGCACTGGAGCCTTGTAGATTCGGAAGTTTTTCCGTCACCACTGCCCAAGAACATGACCGGATGATCGCCTTCACATCACAAATGCCCCATATTGTCAGTAACGCTTACATTAAATCTCCCACTGCATTGGACCACAAGGGTTTTTCTGCCGGCAGCTATAAGGATCTGACACGCGTGGCATGGCTCAATCCTAAAATGTGGGCAGAGCTTTTTATGGATAATAGAGATAATATCCTTTCGGAGCTGGATTTTTACATTGCCAGTCTTACTGCCTACAGAAATGCTGTAGAAGCAAAAGATCTGGATACCCTCGTCGCCCTTTTGGATGAAGGCAAACGCCGGAAAGAGCAGGTGGATGGATGAATCATGTGCAAATAACCGCCTCCGGCAGCTACCAGGTACTGGTCGGCAGCGGGCTTCTGAATCAGCTGCACACTCATATTGGTGCTATCACCCACGCAAAAAACGCGCTGATCGTAAGCGACAGTCACGTATATCCGCTCTATGGAGAGCTCGTACGGGAACAGCTTGCAAAAGCGGGAATCCGCTGTGGAGAAAGCTTCGTCTTTCCCGCCGGTGAAGAGAGCAAAAACGGTGAGACTTATCTACGCTTGCTCAATCACCTGGCAACCAATCAAATTACCCGCAGCGACTGCATCATCGCCCTGGGCGGCGGTGTGACCGGAGATTTGACCGGCTTCGCCGCGGCCACTTATCTGCGTGGCATCGATTACATTCAGCTTCCCACTTCCCTGCTGGCTGCAGTGGATTCCTCCGTAGGAGGAAAAACTGCCATTGATCTGGATGCAGGCAAAAACCTGGCCGGTGCCTTTTATCAACCCAAGCTCGTTGTTTGTGATACGGATACCCTCGCTACTCTGCCCCGTCGGATCTTTTTGGACGGCTGTGCAGAGATCATCAAATACGGCGTGCTCTATGATCCAAGCCTGTTTGCATTGCTGGATGCCCACGGTCCGGACTTTCCTGCGGAAACGGTGATCACACGCTGCGTGGAGCTGAAGCGGGATGTGGTAGCTGCAGACGAATTCGACCGCGGCAGCCGGCAGCAGCTGAACCTGGGACACACCCTGGGGCATGGGATAGAAGCCAAAAGTAATTTTACCGTCTCCCACGGCCAGGCTGTTGCCATCGGCATGGCCATGGTGAGCAAAGCCGGTGTCGCCTGGGGAATTACAGAACATGGGATTTATGCAAGGATATGCGATATCTTGACCAAATTCCAGCTTCCGGTCCTGTGCCCCTATGACGCTGAGAGCATCTTTACCTATGCTCTTTCCGACAAAAAGCGCAGCGGTGGCAGTGTAAATCTGATCATCCCGGAGCGAATCGGCTCTTGCCGCATTCAAAGCATGGATATCCGGGAACTGAAAGCCTTTATTGAAGCAGGAATGTAATATGGACATTACCATCCACCCCCGTGACTTACAGGGAGAAATCAAGATCACCCCCTCCAAATCCCAGGCGCACCGGCTTTTGATCTGTGCAGCCTTTTCAGATGCCCCCACACAGCTGCGCTGCGAGGGAACAAACCGGGATATCGAGGCCACTGTTGATTGCCTGCGTGCGTTAGGCGCAGATATTTTACACACTGCCAGCGGCTATACCGTATTTCCGATCCAGCAACTCCCAACCAACGCCATTTTAGATTGCTGCGAAAGTGGCTCCACCCTGCGCTTTTTACTCCCCATTGTAGGTGCGCTGGGGATCGATACCACATTTTTGATGGCAGGAACTTCACCGTAGGAGCTTTCATTGGCTTCCAGCACCAGATGATCCTGGCTGCGCCATTCCACAAACTTATAGGG
>JAZUQE010000043.1:0-3547 GCA_045605575.1 Faecousia sp.
GCAGCATCGTGGATAAATGCAACCGCAAATGGCTAATTGTGGGTATTGATACGCTGCAGGGTATGCTGATGGTGGCTGTAGGCATACTGGCTTACCGGAATGCGCTGAATGTGCCCATCGTGCTGCTTGCGGCGCTGCTTGCGGCTTTCGGAAGCGTTTTTTACGGCCCTGCCATCAGCACGCTGATGCTGGACATTATTCCCCGGGATGATATGGTCCGGGGCCAATCCATCCATTCGGGTATTTCCACCATGATCAGTCTGGTGGGTACGGCCTTCAGCGGTGCCATGGTCGCTTTTTTGGGTGTTCCGCTGATTGTGGTGCTCAATGGCTTGAGCAATCTGTATTCCGCCGTTACGGAGCTGCTTGTCCATGTTCCCAAGACGATCCAGCAGGGTACCCAGGTCACGGTGAAGGGTATTCTGCGGGATTCTCAAAAGGCCATCATAACCATTTTCCGCAACAAATCTCTGCGGATCTTCGTGCCCTGCGCGCTGATCCTGAATCTGCTAGGCGCGGGACCTTTGACCCTGACACTCCCGTTCTGCCTGGAAAAAGGCTTTAGCGTGGAGATGTATGGCTATCTGATTTCCGTGTATACGGTGGCGCAGCTGCTGTGCGTGGTGCTGCTTGGCGTTGTAAAACTGAAGCCGAAGATCCGGTTTTGGGTCATGGCCCTGGGCTTCACCTTCGGTGTGCCGTTCTTTGCGTTGGCTTACTTATCCAGACAATTTGTCCCCATATGCGTGATGGCGTTTGCCGCCAGCTTCCTGAACTGCGCCGGAAACACCGTATTCAATGCCTGCCTGATGCTGGCACTGCCGGAGGAAAACAGGAGCGCGATCCTTGGGTTAATCCAATCCGCGTCTGTTGGCGGTACCGCGCTGTCCGCGGTGATTTACGGATTCCTTGGGGAGGTGTTTCCTCTGTACCTTGTGTTCGCACTGGGTAACGTCATATCCCTCCCGCTGATGCTGTATATGTGCTTCCACCCCCAGACGAGAAAATTTGTGCTGGAAAACTGCGAGTGATCTGGTGTAATTTCAAAAAAGGGGTATCCCGCTTGGGGCAACCCTTTTGCTGTTACCGGGAGGATGAAAGCTCCTAAAAATCATGTCTTGCGCCGCAGCGGCTTCCCAACTGCTCAAAGATACACACAATCTCCTCGATTCGCTGAAAACAGGTGGAATCCTCCAAACTGTCGTCTTCCAGAACCGCTTTAATCTGCATCAACGCTTTGTAACATTCCAGTTCAACGATCTCCTTCGCGTTGATGTTCAGATCAGGAAAGATAATGTGCGCGTGTTCGCGGGATAAAAAGCTTGCAAGCACTTCTGCGTAAAATTCCATCCATATCACCTCGCATCCAGTATATCAAATATGCATTGCAAATGCAATGCATATTTTGCCCGGCAGCTGCGATAAACTATATGCACTACGAAATGCAATGCGAGGTGCAATACATGGGCAAGTTTAAAATACCGGAAACACCGCCAACGGTTAATAAGACGATTCGCTTCCCGTCGGATGTGGTACAGCAGGTGGAAGTGGCGATCCAGGGGAAAGACTGCACCTTTTCCGGCTTCGTGATTGCCGCCGTTCGTGCCGCGTTGGAAGATCTGGATGAGTCATAAGGTATATCTGTAATAAGACAGCCCGGACTTAATTGAACTGCTCCCCGTCAAGTGGACAGTGAAATAAAAAAAGATTTTTAGCACTTCCGGTAGCCGGTATGGTTACCGGAAGTCATTATTTGAGATGCACGGCACTGCGGTGCCGTGGAACCTCAGGAAATGTCAGGACGCATCGTCCCGCCATTTTCTGAGGTTTTATTATGCTGCCATGAGATAGTATTCGTGCTTTTCCATCGGCGTCAGCACGCCCAAATTGCGCTGCACACGGCGGTTGTTGTAATAAATGATGTAATTCTCAATCATAGAAACAAGCTCATCACGGCTTGTGAACCGTCTGCCATAATATCTCTCGCGTTTCAAAATTCCCCAGAAACCCTCCATAGGACCGTTGTCAATGCACTTGGCTACTCTGGACATACTCTGCTTCATTTTTGCTTTCTTCAGCTTGTTATAAAACACTCTGTTGGTATATTGAAAACCTCTATCGCTGTGGAACAGCGGATGGGCATTCGGGTTGGCTGCTATGGCAGCATCCAGGGTATCAAATACCAGAGGATTATCGTTTCGGTCACGGATGATATAGGCAACAATTCTGCGGTCGTACAAGTCGAGGATTGCGCTCAGATACACCTTGTGTACAATGGGACCTTCGTACCACTTGAATTCTGTCACATCGGTCAACCACTTCTCGTTGGGCATGCTGGCATGGAACTGGCGGTTCAGCCAGTTCTTTGCGATATGCTGCGGATTGGCAGCTTGTCTGGTACACCCATTGTTCTTGTACTTAATGGTGGACTTGATATCCAGGCTGCGGCAGATCCGCAGTACCCGCTTTTCGTTTACATTCAACTTGTAGTCGTGGGACAAGTCGTCCTTGATGCGACGGTAGCCTTTGTCAGGATTCTCTGCATGGATCTGCTCCATAATCTTTGCAATCTTATCGTTTTCCAACTCTCTGGCGCACTTTTTGCCGCTGAGCCAGCGGTAGTAAGCCGCTCTGGCCACTCCAAGCAGTTCACAAGATAGCTCCACAGGATGTCCGAATTCTTCTTTACATTCCTTAATCGCCAGGTAGATATGAGATTGCCGCACCTGGCTCAGCCCCGCCTCCTTTCGATCTCCTCCAATTTTTTTAGTAGGTGATTCTCCATTTCCAGCATCTTTATCTTATGCTTGAGCTGCTCAATTTCGATCTGTGCCTGCTCCAGTTCCGTCCGGGGCTGCTGATCCTTCTTCCGCTGGCCCCGACGATCCTCCAGTGCTGCTTCTCCGCCCTCTATGTACTTGAGGGTCCAACTCCGGGCCTGCTGGTAACTAACACTGTATGCGATTGCAACCTCTCCGTAGTTTTTGCCGTTGGCGATGCATGCCTTTGCTACAGCAATTCTCTCGGCTTGGGTGGTTTCTCTTCCTTTGGTCATACGGCTTCCTCCTGTCTGTTTCTTGAAGTCTTTATGACCATTATACACCTTAATCCAAGTTCTAAGTTGTATTTGATTGCGGATTTTGTAAATTTTGCAAATTTCTCGCAGACTCCCTCTTCCGGACAGATAGTCTTTTACCGCCATCTCCTTGACTACTGGGTCGTATCGTCGGTTTCCTTCCCTTGGCAGAAATGCTGTTGAACCCTCTGTTTGGTACAGCCGAACCCAGTCATCCACCACGCTTTGGTGAACACCCAACTGTTCCGCTGCTGCATTTAGACTTATGGTTCCAGTTATACATGCTTTGGCAATTCGTATCTTTTCTTCTGCTTTAATCCTTTTTCTTTTAGACATAGATATACCCCCATAAAAGACAGTTTCCTTTTTCACTGTCTCTTATGGGGGTAGCATATCACAGTGCTCCGGGATTTCTTTATTTGGAGATACTCCTCCCCTCTTTGGCCGTTGTCATAATTCGTGTGCCAGAGG
>JAZUQE010000044.1:0-4679 GCA_045605575.1 Faecousia sp.
AAACCCTGACCGGACTGAATGGCATCCTTGTTCCCGGTGGCTTCGGCGGGCGCGGCATAGAAGGGATGATCCTGGCGGCCCGATTTGCCAGAGAAAAGAAAATTCCATACTTCGGTATTTGTTTGGGTATGCAGATCGCAGTGATCGAATTTGCCAGAAATGTATTGGGTTTGAAAGATGCCAACTCCGGTGAATTCGTAGCTGACGGCAAGCATAAGGTCATCGACTTTATGCCCGGTCAAAGTGAGGATGTGGATAAGGGCGGCACTCTTCGTTTGGGAAGCTATCCCTGTGTGATTGCCGAAAATACCACAATGTACCGGTGTTACGGAAGCAAGCTGATCCATGAACGCCACCGTCATCGCTATGAATTTAATAACGATTACAGACAGGCCATGGTAGCTGCCGGCCTGTGCTTAAGTGGCAGCTCACCGGATGGAAGACTGATCGAGACGGTGGAGTTGACACAACGCCCCTTCCATGTGGGTGTTCAGTATCACCCGGAATTTAAGAGCCGCCCCAATAAACCCCATCCGCTGTTTGTAGGCTTTGTGAAAGCCAGTTTGGAGGAAGGCAAATGAGTATCCACGAAGAATGCGGTGTCTTTGGCGTATACAGTCCCAAGCAGGAAAACGTGGCGAGTCTTGTGTATTACGGCCTTTATGCCTTGCAGCACCGAGGCCAGGAAGGCTGCGGAATTGCCGTAAATGACGATGGCGTGTTTACCTGCCAAAAGGGCCTGGGTCTGGTCAGCGAGGTTTTTGGCACAGAGGAGCTGTGCAAATTTCCAAAAGGAACGATTGCGGTAGGACACGCCCGTTACGGTACAACCGGCGGCAACAACCTAAGTAACTGCCAGCCAATTGAAGTCAACCACCTGAAAGGAAAGCTGGCATTGGCACATAACGGCAATTTGAGCAATGCGCTGCCGCTGCGGAAGGAATTGGAGCTTTCCGGTGCGATTTTTCATACCACCTCCGATACGGAGACCATTGCCTATGTGATCACCAGGGAGCGTATTGCCGCACCTTCCATTGAATCGGCAGTAAGCAGAGCGATGGATAGACTGGATGGTGCGTACTCTCTCGTGATGATGTCGGCACAAAAGCTGATCGCTGTTCGGGACCCCTACGGTTTCCGTCCCCTCTGCTATGGTGTTATGAAAGACGGTACCTATGTGGTTGCTTCCGAAAGCTGTGCATTGAGTGCGGTTGGTGCAAGGTTTGAGCGGGATATCCTGCCCGGTGAGATCGTCACCTTCAGCCAAAACGGTGTAGTATCGGATACCGGTCACTGCGGAACGAAGCCAAAGAAGCTATGCATTTTTGAGTATATCTACTTTGCCCGTCCCGATTCCCAAATTGAGGGGATCGGCATCCACGATGCCCGGCTGAAAGCCGGTGCGTTGCTTGCCAAAGCCCATCCGGTGGATGCGGATGTGGTGGTTGGCGTGCCGGATTCCGGTCTGGATGCCGCCCTTGGTTATGCCAGAGCATCCGGAATTCCCTACGGTATCGGCTTGATCAAAAACAAGTACATTGGCAGGACCTTTATCTCTCCGGGGCAGGAATCCAGAGTGGATAAAGTTCGCATTAAGCTCAGCCCTGTAGAAAGCGAAATTCGGGGCAAGCGTGTGGTGCTGATCGATGATTCCATTGTCCGTGGAACTACCTCCGGGCGGATCGTACAGCTGCTTCGGGATGCCGGAGCAACCGAGATCCATATGCGCGTGTCCGCACCGCCGTTTTTACATCCCTGCTATTACGGTACAGATATAGATTCCGAAGAGTATCTGATCGCCTGTCATCACAGTGTGAGCGAGATCGCGAAAATGATCGGTGTGGATTCTCTGGGATACCTGCCCTTGGAGGATCTGAAAAATCTGACAGGTAACGAACATTTCTGCAGTGCCTGTTTCAGCGGAGCCTATCCCACCGATATTCCGGAGGATACCCGAAAAGATCAATTTGAACAGAAACTGTCCCTACGAAAGGATAAGTGAAATCATGAATCGGCAGTACAATAAGAAAATCGTTCTGGAGGACGGTGCGGAATTTTACGGATACAACTTTGGTGAAAACCGGGAGGTGATCGCAGAGATCGTGTTCAACACATCAATGGTTGGCTATCAGGAGATCCTTTCTGATCCAAGCTATACCGGACAAGCAGTGGTGATGACCTATCCGCTGATCGGCAACTACGGCATGTGCAAGGATGACTACGAAACGGACCGTCCTACCGTCAGCGCCATAATCGTCCGGGAATATAATGGCGAACCCTCCAATTTCCGTGCTGCTGAGACACTGGAACAGGTAATGTGCAAGTTTGGAATTGTGGGAATTGCCGGTGTGGATACCCGTGCATTGGCCCGGCATATTCGGGATAAAGGTACCGGCAAGGCACTCCTTACAGATGCGGCTTTTCCAAATATTGCTGCGGTGGCCAGATTGCAGACATTGCGCCTTCCCGAGGATCAGGTGGCAAGGGTCAGCACCCCAAAAGCATGGACAGCATTCTGTGAAAACAGTCGGTTTCATGTGGCAGCCATTGACTGCGGCATGAAGCATAATATTATCCGCAGCTTGAATACAAGGGGCTGTGATGTGACAGTACTGCCTTGGAACACCACTGCCGGGGAGATTCGGGAAATGGCACCGGATGGCCTGTTCATTTCCAACGGTCCGGGAAATCCGGAGGATGCAAAGCCGGTAATTGAACTGGTCCGTCAGCTTCGGGGAGAGCTGCCCATTTTCGGCATCTGCCTGGGGCATCAGATCATTGCCTTGAGCTACGGTGCCAAGACCTATAAGCTGAAATTCGGACACCGTGGCGGCAATCATCCGGTAAAGAATTTGGAAACCGGTAAGGTTGAAATCACATCGCAGAACCATTCCTATGCGGTGGATGCGGACAGCTTGATGGGTACAGACTTGACTGTGACCCATATCAACATTCTGGACAACACGGTAGAAGGTCTGAAATGCGAAAAGGATCGGGTATTCTCTGTGCAGTACCATCCGGAAAGCGCGCCGGGGCCTCAGGACAGCGCATACCTGTTCGATGAATTTATTACGATGATGGAGGAAAACAGCTATGCCGAAAAGAACTGACATAAAGAAGATACTGGTTATCGGCTCCGGCCCCATCGTCATTGGCCAGGCAGCGGAATTTGACTATGCAGGCACGCAGGCCTGCCTCGCCCTGAAGGAGGAAGGCTATCAGGTCATCCTCTGTAACTCCAATCCTGCAACCATTATGACGGATCCGGCAATTGCGGATAAGGTCTATATGGAACCGCTGACGCTGGAATATATGGCAAAGATCGTCCGCTTTGAGCGCCCGGATGCTATCATCCCCGGAATTGGCGGACAGACCGGACTGAATCTTGCCATGCAGCTGGAAAAGAAGGGTGTTCTCAGAGAGTGCCGGGTAGAGCTGCTGGGCACACCCAGCAAAAGCATTGAGCAGGCAGAGGATCGGGAACTTTTTAAGGAGCTGTGTGAGAGCCTTGGAGAGCCGGTGCTGCCCTCTATGATTGCCAACTCTATGGAGGAAGGCTTGCATGCTGCACAGGAAATCGGTTATCCCGTAGTCCTGCGGCCTGCCTTTACCCTTGGCGGTACGGGCGGTGGTTTTGCGGACAATGAGGAGGAATTCCGGGAGATTATGAAAAATGCCCTTGTACTCTCACCGGTGCATCAGGTACTGGTAGAGAAGTCCATCAAAGCCTACAAAGAAATCGAATATGAGGTGATGCGGGATGCCAATGATACCGCCATCGCCATCTGCAATATGGAGAATCTGGACCCGGTGGGCATCCATACCGGTGACTCCATTGTGGTCTGCCCCTCGCAGACCCTGACCAACAAAGAATATCATATGCTCCGGGATTCTGCGCTGAAGATCATCCGGGCATTAAAAATACAGGGCGGCTGCAATGTGCAGTTTGCGCTTGACCCTAAGTCCTTCCAATATTACTTGATCGAGGTCAATCCCAGAGTATCCCGCAGTTCGGCACTGGCATCCAAAGCATCCGGTTATCCCATTGCCAGAGTGTCAGCTAAGATCTGTGTCGGTATGCACCTGGATGAAATCGCCCTTGCCAACACCCCGGCATCCTTTGAGCCGGCTTTGGATTATGTGGTGACGAAGATGCCCCGATTTCCCTTTGACAAGTTCTCCGATGCCAATAACCGCCTTGGTACACAAATGAAAGCCACCGGCGAGACTATGAGCGTGGGCCGCACCTTTGAGGAAAGTCTCTTAAAGGGCATCCGGTCTCTTGAGATCGGAGTGTATCATCTGCATATGGAGAAATTTGATGACTGGAGTGAGGAGGATCTGCTTTCCTACATTGCCATCGGAACAGATGACCGCATTTATGCTATTGCGCAGCTGCTCAGGTTGGGTATTTCTGTGGAAGAGATTGCTCGTACCAGTCAGATCGATGCGTTCTTTGTCCGCAAAATGCGTAACATCGTGGAAATGGAGGATCAGGTCAGCAGACATCCTATGGATAGCAGCATTCTGTTTGCGGCCAAGAAAATGGGCTTCTCGGACAGAGTGGTTGCCCGACTTTGGCACACCACCCAAAGTCGCGTTTATGCACTGAGAAAGGATCGGAACATTCGCCCGGGATAAGTCGGGGGCCAAGCGGTCTTAGGAAGACAACACCCACA
>JAZUQE010000045.1:0-6814 GCA_045605575.1 Faecousia sp.
CTCCTTGGCTCACAGAACGACATGGCTACGATCCGACTTCGCCTTTTACGGACAGGATCCGCAGAAGCTCCAGGCTCACATCCTTAGCGCTGACAAAGGGTCTCAAAGCCCCTGTGAGCTCCACCTTGAATATCTTCGGCATGTTGATATAGTAAGCTCCGCCGCCCATGGCCACCGCCACATCCAATCCACCGGCGCCAAATGCCAGCATACCGATGCCGCCTGCGGTTGGTGTATGACTGTCAGAACCGATTAGTGTCTTACCGGGTTTTCCGAAGCGCTCCAGATGGACCTGATGGCAAATACCGTTACCTGGGCGCGAGAAATGCACACCGTGCTTTGCTGCTACCGACTGCAAATAGCGGTGATCATCCGCGTTTTCAAAACCGGACTGCAGTGTGTTGTGATCCACATAGGCCACACTTAGCTCTGTCTTGACCCTTGGGATCCCCATTGCCTCAAATTCCAGGTAGGCCATCGTTCCGGTAGCATCCTGGGTCAAGGTCTGGTCGATCTTCAATGCGATCTCCTGACCGGCAACCATTTCTCCAGATACCAAATGGGCAGCAATGATCTTCTGTGCAATGGTCTTACCCATTTGATTCACTTCCTTTCAGCATATTGAGCTTAGCATTACAGATATGGATGGACATCAGCATTTCCGCCTTTTCCGCATTCCCTTCCAGAATCGCTTCTGCAATGGCTTTATGCTCTTGTACCATATAAGCAGTTCTGACCTCATCCTCAATCGATGTTTTCCGGTAGCGTCTGGTTTTTCTGTGGAGAGGCGTTAAGGTATCATGGATGACCGTTCTCTTGCTGAGAATACTGATCAGATCGTGAAATTGCTCATCCACCTGTCGAAGATGTTCCGCATCGTGCTTACTGAAGTAGAAATCCTGCAGGTCCATAATGTGCTTTAGTTCGGTCTTATCATCCTGCTGAATGTTCTTCGCCGCATAGGCGGCTGCCAGGCCTTCGATGTGCTGGCGGATATTCATAATGTCCAGCAGGTCATCCTGGGTGATCCCCAGCACTACGCTTCCCTTGCCGGAATCTTCTATCAATCGCTCCTGTTCCAGACGGCGAAGGGCTTCCCGTATAGGAGTTCTGCTGACACCCAGCTGTTCCACCAGCTTTAGCTCCGTCAAGATCTCGCCTCTGGGATACACGCCCAGAATAATATCATTTTCCAGCTTTTCAAACACCTGATCTGCCAGGGATGTGCTTCGAAATTCTCTCATTGCCAGATCCCCTTTCCTTACAGAAGCCGGAATTTGCCGGGTGCCAGCTGCTCCAGCTTTTCTTCCAGTTCCTTATTCGACAGCACCGTCTGTCGCCCGTCCGCATACATCTGATCGATCCAATCCTTCATAGCAATGACCAAAGGATCCCGTTTGCTGTAGGCTGCCTCTCCAGACAGGTTATAAGTCTGATTGATCCAGTAGGCAATGCCAGCCAGTCCGGAGGTTTTGCCGATCTGCACACCCGCAGGCCGGTTCAGCAATTTTTTGGTATCGAAGATGGTGTATATCTCTTCATCTTTCATCAGTCCATCCGCGTGGATGCCTGCACGGGTCACATTAAAGTTACGACCAATGAAAGGTGCCATATCCGGTACTTCGTAGCCAATATCCTTGCGGAAGAAGTCTGCGATCTCTGTAATCACTGTAGGATCCATACCGTCCAAAGATCCACGCAGCGACGCATATTCAAATACCATCGCTTCCAGCGGTACATTTCCAGTCCGCTCGCCGATGCCCAGCAAGGAGCAATTGACCGCACAGGCACCGTAGAGCCACGCTGTAGAAGCATTGGCTACAGCCTTATAGAAATCATTGTGTCCGTGCCATTCCAGGCACTCACTGGGGACATCCGCATAGTGCTGCAAGCCGTAAATGATACCGGCCACGCTTCGGGGCATGGCTGCTTCCGTATAAGGAACACCGTAACCCATAGTATCGCAGGCACGGATCTTGACCGGAATCTTCGCCTCTCTGGAAAGCTTCTGTAGCTCGTTGACAAAGGGCACCACAAAACCGTAGAAGTCCGCACGGGTGATATCTTCCAGGTGGCAGCGGGGAATGATCCCGGCAGCAAAAGCATCCTTGATAGCACCCAAATAGTGATCCAAAGCTTGGCTTCTCTTCATGCCCATCTTTTTGAAAATATGGTAGTCACTGCAGCTGACGAGAATGCCAGTCTCCCGGATCCCCAAATCCTTAACCAGCTTGAAATCTTCCTTGCTGGCACGGATCCAGGTAGTAATCTCCGGGAATTTCAGATCAAGCGCCATACACTTTTCGATAGCCTCCCGATCCTTCTTACCATATACGAAAAACTCCGTTTGGCGAATGATTCCATAAGGGCCACCCAGCTTATTTAGGAACTTATATATCTGCACAACCTGCTCCACGCTGTAAGGTTCTACAGACTGCTGCCCATCGCGTAAGGATGTATCGGTGATCCAGATATCTTCCGGCATATTCATAGGCACGCGTCGATGGTTAAAGGAAACCTTCGGCACCATGCCTTCCGTAAAAATGTCACGCTGCAGATTCGGTTCGTCGATGTCCTGCAGAGAATACTTGTAAGACTTCTGCTCAAGCAAATTGGTTTTACTGGATATCTCAAGCATTACTGTTTCCTCCTACTCATAAGAATGCATGTATACAATTATACACAGTTGCGTCCTCTTGTCAAGCACAAAAATACTCCGGGGATGATCATCCCCGGAGTGTTGGGCCGATTCTCAAATCTATTCTACCCTATTTGCTATATAATTTCCTATTTTTTCCATAGAAATCCCTAAAACAAGGGAAAATTCCGCACTCAATAATTTTTCCGCATCTCTCAGAAAATTTTCATCGCAGAGGTGGAATTTCTTACTTTTATCTGCCAATTGTCTCTTATGTCGGTAAATGGAACAGATCATCGCCAGAAGCGCAGCGCGGTCTCCACTGGTGATCAGTTCCCGGTAATATTGCTTTCTGCGGTTCTCGTCATCGATCCAAACGTTTTGGCGAACGGCTTCAGATATCAGTAGACTGTCTAATTCCTCTCTGCTGAGCAGCCTCTTTAGCTTTGCAACCGCAGCCTGATTGGCAACCGGTACATAATATCTGGCGCCACTCTGTCCCATAGGCTCCAACACATAATAACTGGCTTTCTTTCTGTCTGTAAATCGTTCTTCCGTACCCAAACCCCTGCACACACCGTGTACACCGTAGAGCACCTGGTCCCCTGTATGATACATGTTGATCCACTTCCTTCCTGCCATTTATTATAGCAGAAAGGTTTTTCATTTTCATGTGGCTAAAACGCCGAATTTTCACCAAAACGCCTGGCTTTCTCAACAGAAGATCATACAATTTTCGTTCAAAAGCAAATTCGAATCCGGTATTCTTTCAGCCAGAAATTGATCTGCAGCATATAGGCAATGGTTTGGGGCACCTTCATCAGCTGTCCATACCAGGGCCATGCATATTCACTTTCCAATAGCTGCTTCAGCGCTTCCGGTCTTACCAACTGGAAGATCGGTGCGTTCGGATCCGATAGAATTTGCCGGAGCTGTTCACTGACCAGCTCCATATACTGGGGATCGTATGTTTTGGGATAGGGGCTCTTTTTGCGCCATAACACCTCTTTGGGCAGATAACCGGTCATTGCGATCCTCAGTAGCCCCTTCTCCACCCCATGATAATCCTTGTACTCCCATGGCACACCGTATAAATACTCCGCAATCCGGTAATCGCAGAACGGCACGCGCACCTCCAGTCCATGATACATACTCATCCTGTCTTTTCTGTCCAGAAGCGTTTGCATAAACCACTTCTGATTCAAGTTCACCATCTCTTTCATGCGACGTTCCAATGCTGAGGTGCCTGGCAAAATGTCGCAACTTCGGATCGTATCACTGTAGCGGTCTGCCACAAACTCCTCCGCATTCACCTGCCTCAAAATATCATGATGAAGGAAAGATCCTCTGTATTTTGTATTCTGAGCCCATGGAAAACCATCCAGCGCACGCACCTCCGGATCTCGATACCAAGGATAACCTCCGAAAATCTCATCTGCGCACTCACCGGAAAGGGCAACTTTTACCCGATCGCGAATATCACCGCAAAAGCAAAGTAAGGAAGAATCCACATCTGCCATACCTGGCAGATCCCGGGCCCGGGTCGCATCCTCCAGCCTCTGTACAAGCTGGTCCGCAGTCAAAACAGTCCAATGATGCTCTGTTTGTAAATCCTGCTGCATGATTCGAATGAAATCCCCATCCGCATTAGGTTGAAACTTTCCAGGCTTGAAATAAATATGGTTTTTATCATAATCTATGGAAAAAGTCGGAAGGAAACTTCCCACACTCCTATGTTCTGATGAGCAGATGGACGTGATCAAACTGGAATCCAGTCCACCGGACAAAAATGTGCCGATCGGCACATCCGACACCATCTGCCGCTTGATCGCATCCGTTACCAGTTCACGCACGGTTTCCACTGTCTGGGCCAGGGTATCTGTGTGTTCGCGATCCTTCAGTGACCAATATCGGATCAAGTGCAGATGACCCCCATAATAATACGCACAGCATCCGGGCTCCAGTTCTCTGACCCCCTGGAATACGCCACAGCCCGGCGTTCTCCCCGGCCCAAGGAGAAGCAGCTCCGCGGCCCCCTGGGCATCCAGCTGTGCTTCTACTGTGGGAAAAGCCAGGATCGTTTTTATCTCTGAGGCAAACAAAAGGCCACCTGTATGTTCCTTATAAAACAAGGGCTTTACTCCCATTCTGTCTCTAGCAAGAAACAGTCTTCGCTCCTTCTCTTCCCATATTGCGAAGGCAAAGATCCCATTCAGCTTTTGTACTACCAGCTGTCCCCATTGGATGTAACCGTGTAAAACCACTTCCGTATCAGACTTGGTCTTGAATGTATGTCCCAGTGCCTGCAGCTCTTCCCGTATGCTCTGTGTGTTATACAGCTCTCCGTTATAACTTATGGTATATTCCTCTCCGGCCATAGCTGCAGTCATGGGCTGTTTTCCGCCAACAGGGTCGATCACAGCCAATCGGGTGTGGAGAAGACACCCATCCGGTAGCACATGCACACCGGCATCATCCGGACCGCGCCGTCGCATTGTCTTCAATAGCATTTTTGCAGCGTGCTCATTGTATTCCAACCCAATGATTCCGGCAATTGCGCACATACAGCATCCCTTTCCTTTCAGTCAATATACTATGCACAAAGTATTCCGGTGTGCATGTCTTTCTTTTTTCAAGGCCATACTAAGGCAGGTGATCTTATGAATCAGGAACAATTATTTCTTTACTGCCTTCTTCGCAGGGTCGTCCGCGGTCAGAAACGGATTCAAGCCATTTTGCATACCACGATCCGCACCCAACTACGCAAGACCTTGCTGCTGCAAAAGAAGGAATACAGCTTGATCGAAGCGCACATCCGAACTTTTGCATCTAGCAAAGGCTGGCGCTTACACACCGTAGACCCTCTACTTCTTTTTCTTTCATGCTGGTTTTTGAAAATACGACTCAGATTTCGAAAAAGCGATATTCATTGCGCTTCATATATGATTCGAAACTGCACCGATGGCATGATCGACAGCCTAATGGTTTTACACCGATGTGCCGGCAAAACCTTTTCAGCAGGCGCCTTGGCGCAAAAGCTGCTAGACTGCGAACGGTCTTGCATCTTGCATCTGCAGGGATTTTTATGATCCCTGCACTTTTTTACCGGCAAGCGCATATTCTGTTTTGAGAAACGGAAAGGAGGAGTCCAATTGGCCTCAACAGGTTACATACAAGTGCATGCATACACAAGCTTTGCCGAGCTTCCCCTGGAAAACGTCGCTGTCATGATTACAGATACGGACGGAAACGCAATTGCCATGCGGCTAACTGATAGGAGCGGTAAGATCGAACCGGTTCCAATATCCGTTCCGGATCGCTCAGCAAGTCAGGTACCGGACACTGGGGTCATCCCTTACACAAATGTGTATATTTACGCCCGTCTGGAAAATTATGAGCAGATCGAGGCAGAGAATGTGCAGGTCTTTCCATCGATCGTCACGACGCAAAATCTCGAAATGATCCCACTTTCGGAGCTGCCGGAAGCGTGGACAAAGGCGGAGGTTTTCCGTTCTCCGCCACAAAACCTATAGGAGGTGAGCTATGCCGCCAGTAACACCTTACGTGCCGGAGCGGATCACTGTGCATTTAGGGCCGCCCAATTCCAACGCTGATAATGTTACCGTATCCTTTTCCGACTATGTAAAGAATGTAGCATCCAGTGAAATCTATCCCACTTGGGAAGAAAGTGCTCTTCGGGCAAATATTCTTGCAATTGTGTCCTTTGCTTTGAACCGCGTATATACCGAATTTTACCGAAGCAGGGGCTATGATTTTGAGATCACAAATTCCACAGCATTTGACCAATTCTTTGTCAATGGTCGTAGCTATTTTGATAACATATCCCGGCTGGTGGACGAATTATTCAATGACTACTTGCGCCGTCCGGGCTTTGTAGAGCCTCTGGCTGCCAAATTCTGCAACGGGACTACTGTGACCTGTGAAGGTCTTAGCCAATGGGGCAGTCAGAACCTGGCTCAGCAGGGCTATAATTCCACACAGATAATCCGCAGCTATTACGGGGATGTGGAAATCGTAACCAATGCCCCAATACGGGGTTATACAAGCTCTTATCCCGGAACCCCTCTTCGGCGGGGAACTACCGGGCCCAGCGTAGTTACCATTCAGGTCATGCTGGACAGAATATCTCAGAGCTATCCGGCAATCCCGAAGATA
>JAZUQE010000046.1:0-7285 GCA_045605575.1 Faecousia sp.
TCGCAGGCGCAATTACGGAAACGCTGCACCATTTCCTCATCACTGAAGCGTGCAACCTCCATGCGGTTATTTCCTCTGGGGTAGAGGGTTTCTTCAACAAACACCTTGCCTCTTGCCTTAACCTCGATACGACCGTACCAAGCAGAAAAGTCCGTCTTTCTCTTTTCGGCCCACTCAGGTGCAACATTCATCGTCACACGATGCATAAACTCACGCACCTTGGGATCAGCCAGTGCCTCCTTAGACTGCCAAGAGGGACCGGGCTTATAACCATAAGCCGCCAAAGCCATGCAGTAAGGCGCACTAAACTGCACATCTACTTGATTGGCTACGGCATACTGGTCGGGATGTGCATTAAACGGGCCGGTGTAGCAGTCAATTGCTTCAATCTCACGAGGAGAGAGTTCTTCCTTCTCCTGCAGGCGATAGAAGCAGTCAAGCACGGAATGGATAAAGGAACAGCAGGGATAGGGCTTGTATTTATAGTCCATAATGCCCCAGTTCTCGCCCAAGCCACTGACCAACTTTTCGGGATTCCACACACCGTCGATACGGCAGTTGAACAGAGGGAAGCCATATTCGCTGTCCAAAGTATCCTTATTACCTGTATAGCCGCACTTAGCCAACATGGCAGCCTGTACAGAACCCTGTGCCAACCAGGAAACAGGGCAGTATTTAATCATAGATTTGGGATTGGTACTCTCCCAGTCTCTGCAGACGGGCAGCGTGCAATAGTAGGCAGAAATACCCAATGCCTGCGCAATCTTTTCGCGACTCAGGCCCATTGCCAAGGCACATCCGATTGCAGCACCAATAATGTTTTCGTTGCCGTTGCTGAAAACATCGGGGGTTTTTCCGTACTTAGCGTAGGAAAGAATCATCACCATGCCAAACTGACTGTTGAGACGCTGTGCGACTTCCAAACCTACCGCCAATGCGGAAAGGAGTTTCTTTCCAGAAACTCCTTCCGCTTCAGCAACAGCTAGGATCGCAGGCAACACTACAGGGGGAACATGGGGAATCGGATCCATGTCAAGACCATTGAGAAGCTCTGCGTTGGCGAAAGCAGCAGCCGCTGCGGAAACTTTGCCGCCAACACCGATGACCGTAGCATCCTGGGGACCACCCAGCATACGCGCCACCTCAATACCAATCTTGCCTTTATCCGATGCCAGACCGCCCAGTGCATTGCCAAGACCGTCCAACAGAGCTCGTTTGACTTCGTGAATGACTTCAGCGGGAATATTGTCATATTCGCTGTACTTTTCTACGAAATCGAGAATCGGCTCTGTAACTTTCATTCTTTTCTCCTATTCTGTCGTATTGTAGTTAAAATCTACGGCTTACATTAATACTGGCCGCTGTAGTTTGCGATAGCGTTGTTCCACACATCGAGGATGTTGTAAACCTCAGTGTAGCCCTTGTCATACAGATCCTTCAGAGCAGCATCACCGTAGGGAGCCACAGCATCAGCCCAAGCCTGCATGTCAGCACCCTCAACATAGTTCAGAGGAATGTTGTTGCCGGTGACCTGATCCAGCCACATCTGGTCGGAAGCAGCCCAGTAGGCCACACCGTCATTCCACAGCTGCTCGCCCTGCATCTCGTCCATGATGATGGCCTTCAGGCTGTCATCGAGGCTCTCCCAGGTATCCAGGTTGGCAGAAATGGCGCGGACACCAGTGGTAAAGCTGCGCTCGAACATATACACAGACTGAGCGGGAGCAATGGCACCAAAGATACCGACAACGTACAGACCATTGACGATACCGTCAGCAACACCGTTGCTCAGGCAGGAGAAGTACTCCGTGGGAGGCTGGGCGACGGGAGTAGCACCAACATCGGTCAGGAAGCGGCTGAAGATAGGATCGCTGGTAACCAGCTTCATACCGGCAACAGTATCGGGAGTGCTGATGTCAACGTTGTCAGCCATGACCATAGAAGTACCCCAGGTACCCAGCAGGAACAGAGGCTGGATATTGGCGGCGTGGAACTCGCCCATCATGATATCGTTCTCCAGAACCACATCATTGATGATCTCAGCGGCCATGTTGAAGCTGTGGAAGCCCATGAAGGGATAGCTGATGACCTGCTGCGTGTAGGGGAACTGATCGGGGAAGTTGGTCAGGGTGACATCGGAGAAGTCGCACAGACCGGCACCAAGACCATCCAGTGCATCGGTAGCACTGAGGAGGGAGCCGCTGTAGTAGTAGACGAACTTCACCTTACCACCGGTACGCTCAGAAATTCGATCAAACAGGGCAATGTAGATGGGGGACTGCTCCTCAGAAGAGTTGAAGTTTACGGTCAACTCCATCTCAGGGCCGGTGTAGGTCATGTCACCGGAATCAACAGACACATCCGGTGCAGCACCGTCGTCAGGGGTGTCAACGGGCTTGCTGCCGCAGGCAACAAGACTAAACACCATCGCGAGGGACAGGATCAATGCCAATGCCTTCTTCATCATCTTTGTTTCCTCCTTAAAATTTTTATAGTGAACAGATACGCTTTATCTGCATTCACAACGGTTTGTTAAGCCATCATGTTGGGAATAAAGGTTGCGATACCGGGGAAGATGATCATCAGAACGAGAATCAAAACATCGACGGCGAGATAGGGAATAACGCCCTTGAAAATCTGCTGTACCGGCATCTTGGTAACACCAGCCATGGTGAAGCAAGTCATGCCAACAGGGGGAGAGATAGAACCAAGGGCCATCAGTTTAACCACGAAAGCACCAAGCCAAATGGGGTCAAAACCGACACGCATCAGGGCGGAGTAGAGCACGGGGATCGTCAGAACCACCATGGGGATCTCAGGCAGGAACATGCCGAGGATAAAGTACAGCACGATCAGAGCGCAAGCGATGACCCACTGGGGAACAGACAGTCCAACGATAAAGTTTGCCAGCAGCATGGGCAAACGGCTCAAGCCCATAAATGTGACGAACAGATAGGTGGAGGCGATCAGGAAGAACACCATGCCGCACATAACGGCGGTATCCTTGATGGCCTTGCCGATCTTCTTGACCGTGATCTGACGGAAAATAACTGCGATCAGGATAGAGCCGAAAGCACCTACTGCACCAGCCTCGGTGGTGGTAAAGAATCCCTTATAAATACCGCCGAGAACCAGAATCATAAGAGCCAGAATAGGCAGAATCTTCAGCAGAGACTTCAGCATGGTCTTGAAGGGCAGCTTCGGACCGCGAGGGCCAAGCTCGGGCTTTCTGAGACACAGGAAGTAGATCATGATGATATACAACACCATCTGCAGAACACCAACGCCGATACCGCTCATAAACAGCTGACCGATGGAGTTCTCGGTGATGATGCCGTACATGATGAAGCCGATGCTGGGCGGGATCAGAATGCTCAAAGGCGCGCCGGCTACGACTGCGCCAGCTGCAAAGGACTCGTCGTAGTTATTGCGCTGCATTTCGGGGAGTGCAACACGGGACATAACCAGCACACCAACATGGGTGGAGCCGGAGATAGCACCCAGAACACCGCAAGCCACCACAGTAGCAGAAGCAAGACCTCCGCGGAAACGGCCGACCCATGCATAAGCTGCATCATATAGGTTTTTACCCATTGTAGACTCCGCTATGACCATGCCCATCAGGGTAAACATAGGCACAACGGTAAATGTGTAGCTGTTTAGGTTCTTAAAAGCTGAGGTACTGGCTGCTGCCATAGCGACATCAAAGTTCTTCAGAACAATGATGCCGACAATGCTGACCAGTGCCATGGCTGCACCGACCCACATTTTCAATGCAAGAAGAACCAGCAGAAAAACGATACCGAGGATACCAATCAATTCAGGACTAATCGACATCGCTTTCGCCTCCCTTCTCTGTCATTTCAATGGTTGCTTTTTCCACAGGAGGGCCTACAGGAGGACCGTTCTTGCCGAACACGAAAATTTCGTCCATATCCTCCAGCTGGAACTCCTTTTCCCACTGACCTTTGGAGATAGAGACAATCTTGCGAATAATCAAGGATAAGATCGTCAACGCAGCAACTGCGTAGCCAAGAGAGAACAAGGCAATAAAAGGCCACTGTGCAACTTCGATACTGGTATAGAAAATGTGATTATGATAGCTCTTGAAAGCATAGTTGAACTGCTGCCAGGAGAGCACTGTGATGGTCAGGAAGCACAGAGCAAGCATGACCAAATCCAATACCACCTGTACCTTCATGGGGAACTTTGTCGTAAGCATATTCACCTTGATTTGACGGTTGCTCATTACAGCCGCGCCAAAGGCAGTCATATTGCAGACCAAAAGCATCTGTGCAATTTCGGTGGAGCCAAGGATTGCCCGGTGGAACAGGGCTCTACTCAAGACCTCACCTACCATGAGCAGCATCAACCCCACAATCAAGGCCATACATATCCAAGTAAACAGCCGATTGATTGCGCGAATTACTTTCATTGTGAACTCCTTTCCTTTTTATTGTGCGGAGGTATCCTGAAAGAATCAGGGCTGACGATAGGAATCCAGTGCGGAGATATCCTCGGCTGCTTTCTTGGCAAGCTCGGTATAGAGGCCGTACTGGTTCTCTTCGCATACCTTCATCAGGCCGGGATCCACATCGTCTCTGCGAGGCAGAGGCACATCCTGCGCAACGAGAATGTCCTGAACCTTCTTAATATCCACATTGCGAACGCTGGTGCCGTCTGCCACGGCAACGGCTGCGGCAATACCGGCAGCCTGACCGGTTCCCACACACTGGGGAATCAGGTTCAGCCAGTCAATTGCTACGTTATCGCTGGAGAGATGTCTGCCGGGGCAGAGGAGATTCTCAATCTTCTGGGGAAGAATCGCGCGGTAGGGGATTTCAATCGGTGCAGAATCGTTGATGCGGCAAATGGTGCTGTGCCAAGCGATAACATCGTCGAACTCATGGTGGAAAGCGAAGTCCTCCACGGTCATGATGTATTCGCCCTTTAGGCGGCGAGAGCAGCGGACACCGGTCTGGGGAGCAATATCATAAAGATAAGCATCCTTGAAACCGACGGGACAGGCTCTGCGCATGAACTCAATGACTTCACGGATAGTGCGGCGCACATCCCGCTCAGTATCGGTCAAATCCTTCACCGAGATGCAGCTCTTATCTGCCAGCCAGTTGTTGAACCACACCTGATCGTTGGAGTTGGTGGGCAGAGGCATGATACGGAAGCCGGTGATCTTGCCAAGGTTCTTCATCATTGCACCAAACAGCTGGGGATTTCCGCGCATCCAGCGCTCAAAGCTGTTATAGTCCACACCGGCCACACGGTAGACCAAGGCTGTGGTAGAAGCGCGGGTTCCTGCATCGCTGACACTGGAGCAAGGTGCGCCGGCCTGATAGAAGATGTCGCCATCACCGGAGGCATCGATCACGACCTTAGCCTTAATGGCCTTACGACCCTCCTTGCTTTCAAACACAACGCCGGCAACTTCGTCGCCCTTCATAATGGGGCGTGTTGCCCAGCAGTGATAGTAAACACGGATGCTGTCGCCTTCCTCTTCCAGCATCTTATCCATTTCGATTTTCAGCTGATTAGGCTCATAGTATACAGAGCGCACCACGCGTGTCTTGGAATCGGGACAGCGGCTGACACAGTCCCAAATGCTGGTCCAGCGGTCAATCAGCAGCGGATCTTCACTTCCATACTCGCCCTTCTCAGGGCCAAGCACCGCTCCGGGGATTTTGGAAAGACGTGTGAACCACTCTTCCTGTAAGCCGCGGACGAAAGATTTGTCTCTCCATGTAAGGTTGGGTACCATGATAACGTAACCACCGGTTACATCACCGCCCATATACCCATAGCGTTCCAATAGCACAATGTTTTTTGCACCGGCACGAGCCGCCGCAATTGCTGCAGAATGACCTGCGGCACCGCCGCCAACAACGAGAATATCGCACTCATCGAAGTATTCCAACACTCTGCTCTCTTCGAAATATCCTTTTTCCATTGCAACACCTCCCATTATGTATTTGACATTTTACCAAGCGAAATTTATAATACACCTAATCATAAAGTTCGC
Organism: Faecousia sp.; assembly: GCA_045605575.1. Taxonomy (GTDB): domain Bacteria; phylum Bacillota; class Clostridia; order Oscillospirales; family Oscillospiraceae; genus Faecousia. Next base: position 6,035 of record JAZUQE010000046.1, read on the forward strand.
TGCTTTCTTACACCCTACACTTTGATGTAAGGTGAAGGTCAAGCCATTTTGAAGTCGAGGTGATTTTTTTGGAAGATAAAACAATTAGACGTTTTTCAATTGGTGAATTTGCCAAACTTTGCAATACCACGAGAGCAACTTTATATCATTATGAGAAGCAAGGGTTACTCGTGCCAATCGTTAACGAACAAAATGGCTACCGTTTCTATGAGCTCTATGATTACTACATTTTTATGTACATTGCTCACTTGATTCGTATTGGGTTTTCTCTAAATGAAATCCGTGAATATGTCTCCTATAAGCGCCTTGACACGTACATGGAGTCCCTTGCAACGAGCCGCCAGAGATTAGAAATCCAGCAAGAACAGCTCAGGTTGCGCAATGAACGGACACAACGAGGTCTTCGCAGCTTAAATCGTTCTCTTGGACACCCACTGAATCTGCCTCAGATCACCTACCACGACACAGAACATTTCCTCCGTATGCCATATAACGGAGATCCCAATGGGAAAGATTGCATTTGTTGCCAGTCCAAGCTGCGCCGCTATGCAGAGAAAAACAACATAGACATACAGGGCCACTATCTTGGCTTCTTTTCAGATATTTCCTCTCCAATAAGCGCTCCATTTTTTGGGGATATTCTTCTGAAAATGAACGAGAAGCATGAGTGCGACTATCTTTTTAGCCGCCCCGCGGGTCTGTATATTTCTCTGTATTATCGAGGCCCTTTTGCAAAAAACAGCGAGAAGGCTTACAGAGTTCTTGAAAAATATATGGAGGATCATCATTTTACTCCATTGACAGGTATGTTTGTTGAAGATGTTGTTGGTCCGTTTATTTCTTCGGACTCCAATGAGTATCTCTCCGAAATGTCCGTTATGATTGAATGAAGCCGTCTCCACAAAATACGAAAAAATCACTTGTATTCCCACAGAAAAGGGTGTACAATAATAACCGAAATAAATACAGGGGAGCTTGTAGATGCAGGCTGAGAGGAAGTAACCGAACTTCGACCCTATCACCTGATGCGGATAATGCCGCCGTAGGAAGTCACATGGATTTTTTACAGGAGGCATCCAAAGAGGTTGCCTCCTGTTTTTATTTCACAATTTCATACGCGGGGAGCTTGTATCACAGGCTGAGAGGAAGGTACGACCTTCGACCCATATACCTGATTTGGATAATGCCAACGTAGGGACTTGCGACCATCACGGGAAACTTCCAAATCGGAGGTTTCCCGTTTTTTCATGT
>JAZUQE010000047.1:0-7582 GCA_045605575.1 Faecousia sp.
TGCTGAGGGTCATGGTCCCGCATGGTCCAACTCCCTGTTCGAGGACAACGCTGAGCATGGTTTGGGTATGTACACCGCTCAGGCTGTTATCCGCGAGTCTCTGGCTAACAAGGTCCGCAAGGTCATGGAGACCACTGTCTGTGACGAGCGCAAGGCTGCTTGCCAGGCATGGCTGGATACCTACAATGACGGCGAGGCCAACAAGGCTGCTACCAAGGCTCTGGTCGCTAACCTGGAAGCTAAGGTTTGCTGCGACACCGTTGCTGACATCCTGAGCAAGAAGGAATACCTGTCCAAGAAGTCCATCTGGATCTTCGGCGGCGACGGCTGGGCATACGACATCGGCTTCGGCGGTGTTGACCATGTTCTGGCTTCCAATAAGGATGTCAACATCTTCGTCTTTGACACCGAAGTTTACTCCAACACCGGTGGACAGGCTTCCAAGGCTTCCAACATCGGCCAGGTCGCACAGTTCGCTGCTTCCGGTAAGGAGACCAAGAAGAAGTCCCTGGCTGAGATTGCAATGAGCTATGGCTATGTCTACGTTGCTCAGATCGCTATGGGCGCTAACCAGGCTCAGACCATCAAGGCCATCTGCGAGGCAGAGGCTTACAACGGTCCTTCTCTGATCATCGGCTACGCTCCCTGTGAGATGCACTCCATCAAGGGCGGCATGATGAACTGCCAGGCCGAGATGAAGAAGGCTGTTGACTGCGGTTACTGGAACCTGTTCCGCTTTGATCCCTCCAAGGAGACCGGCAAGTTCCAGCTGGACAGCAAGGCTCCCAAGGATGGCTATCAGGAATTCCTGATGAACGAAGCCCGCTACAGCCGTCTGACCCGTGAGTTCCCCGAGCGTGCTACTGAGCTGTTCGCTAAGAACGAGGCTGCTGCTAAGGAGCGCTACGAGCATCTGCTGAAGCTGGTTGAGATGTACAAGGATTAATTCCTGGCATTTCCCGATAAACCGATACAGCCCGCCCCTGTTAACAGGGGCGGGCTTTGTAAAAAGGAGTTAGTAAATATGCTCTGTACGATTATCGATATACGTGGTGACTACGCAACGGTCAAGTATGATGCAACAGGTGTGGAATCCGAAGTTGCCATTGCCCTGCTCCCCTTCGGTGTGGATGTAGGCGACCGGTTAAAGTTTGAAGATTACGAATTTATTCAAGTATAAAAACAGCTCTCCACAAGCTTAGTGGAGAGCTGTTTTTCATTATTTCTTCTTACCAAGTTTTTTCAAAGATAACTGAAGCTTACGCTTTTCTCTTTTCTGTTTAAAATGCGATCGCAATTCAGGCGGCTGATTCATCAGTTTTTCCGGTGCGATATTTCTTGCTTCCAAACGGTTATGGGTAAGCTCCCGCAGCATGGCATACAGCACGGAGGCCATCGGGATCATTAGGAACATACCGATCACACCCATCAGTTCGCCGCCCACAGCAACAGCCAGCAGCACCCACATACCGGGCAGACCAATGGAAGTACCCACAACTCGCGGATAGATCAGATTTCCCTCGATCTGCTGCAGCACCAGAAACATCACAACAAACAAAACCGCCTGCAACGGATTATCCACCAGGATGAGCAGTGCACCAATTGCGCAGCCGACAAAAGCACCAACAAGGGGAATAAACGCAGTGACGGCTACCAGAACACTGACTAAGGGAATGTATGGCATCCTAAAAATCGCCATAGAAACAGCAAACATCACGCCGAGAATCAAGACTTCCAAGCACTGGCCGGAAAGGAAATTGGAGAAAGTGGAGTTAGCCAGACGCATCACGCGTACAATATAGTCACCCCAATGCTCGGGAATAAACGCATACAGCAATCTTCTGCACTGGCGGGCAAGAGTCTCTTTTTGGAAAAGGCAATACATGGCAAAGACGATGCCAATAACCAGATTAACAAGGAAGTTGGCAAATCCTCCGATTGCAGTGAAAGCGCCGCTTACGATGGTGGATACATACTTTTCTGCAATACCAATTGCCTTTTCAATTAACCCTGCAATATCCAGTTTCTCAAAGTCTGTATTGCTGTTTACCCACTCCAGAAGCTCAGGATTATCATTTAAAAACTTCATGGTGCCTTGATAGCAATTATCAATAAATCCGGGAAGTCTGGCGCCAATAGATTCCGCTGTTTTGGTAACTTGAGGGATCAGCAGTCCGAAAACCAGCGTTAAAACCAAAACAATGGCAACAAATGTCAGTAACACTGCGACCAATCGGCGCAACTTTTCATTCTTGACCCCAACCAGAAGTCTTTCAAAGCTTCTCATAGGTACGTTTAAGATAAACGCCAGCGTAGCTCCGAGAATAAACGGTGAAAGAACGTTTTTGACAGTCCCAAGAACAGATTGGATCCGCTCCGGTTCGTGCAAGACCCAGTACAATACGATGCATGCTGCTACGCCAAGAAATAAGTTGCGGAATAGCTTTTTGTTAATTTCCATCTGCCTCTCCCCTTTCACATGTGTAGATTATATCATAGGTTCCCACGAATTGCATGAACAAATCGTAATTATTTTGAAAGTCTGATCAATTCCTGGCACAGGGCATCCACCTGTGCCTGACTCGTAGCCCAAGAGGTGCAGAAACGAACCGCCCGGGATTTCGCATCCACTCGCTCCTGTTGTGAAAAAGAAAAATTCTTCTCAAGCTCGGCCAGCAAAGAATCTGGCAGTATCGGAAAGATTTGGTTTGTAGTACCGGGCACCAGCAGTTTATATCCCAGTGATTGCAGCGTTTCCCGGATCTGATCCGCCAAGACATTGGCATGTCTGGCAATTCGGAAATATAGATCGTCCGTGAATAAGGCGCCAAACTGGACACCCAAAAGGCGCCCCTTTGCAAGCATACCACCATGCTGCTTGATCAAATAGCGGAAATCTTCCTTTAGTATAGGATTGGCAATCACCACAGCCTCCCCAAATAGCGCGCCGACTTTTGTACCGCCAATATAGAATACATCACAAAGCCGAGAGAGATCGTGTAGCGTTACATCCGCGCCGCTGGCAGTAAGGCCATATCCAAGGCGCGCACCATCCAGGAATAAATACAGTCCCAAGCTCCTGCATACCTCAGAAATTTGCTTCAATTCATCCAGTGAGTAAAGAGTGCCAAGTTCTGTCGGATGGGAAATGTAAACCATTTTGGGCTGTACAATATGCTCTGCAGCCTCGTCGAAGCGCTGCGCCAGAACAGCAGCGCGGATCTGCTCTGCAGACAGCTTACCATCAGCAGAAGGCAGAGCAAGCACCTTATGCCCTGTGGCCTCAACCGCACCGGTCTCATGGACGTGAATGTGGGCGCTCTGTGCGCCGATCACACCTTGATGGGGACGAAGCGCCGCATCGATCACTGTCAAATTGGTCTGGGTTCCGCCAACAAGAAAGTGAATATCCAGATCATCGGCACCACACGCTTTTCGGATCAGGTCCGCAGCCTCGCGGCAATATACATCTGTACCATAACCAGAGGTTTGCTCCATATTGGTTTTGCAAATTCTATCCAGAACATCGCAATGGCAGCCTTCTGAATAGTCGTTATTGAAGTAGATCATGTCGACAGCACCTTTCTTGTTTCTGCGTTCATTGTACTGCCCTGAAATGCATATGTCAAGAAAGCATATTATTAAGATTTGCAGCATAGTTTGTTTTTGTAAGACGCAGCATCGGAGGGATTCTATGGCAGATACAATCGAGCAGCGTGCCTGCGAAGTAGCTGTTTACATGATTGAAAATGGCGCAACAGTAAGAGCTGCAGCGAAATACTTTGGAATTTCAAAATCCACTGTACATAAGGATCTTTCCCAAAGACTTCCCCAGTGTAATAAAACACTCTACCATGCAGTGAGAGAAGTTCTGGATAAAAATAAAGCCCTGCGGCACATACGCGGTGGTATGGCAACAAAACAAAAATACTTATCGTTCAAATAAAGCAAAAGCCCAACCGATGGTTGGGCTTTTCTGATTTATAAGTCATCTGCATCTTGAACAGGCTGTTCCCAGGGAGTCTCGGTCACACCGGTATAACTTCCCATTTTATCGATCGAAATATGTTCGCTAAAATTGCCGATGGTCGGCTCCTCCGGATCGATTGGATAGTATTTTCTTTTCATACTGATCACCCCTTCTCTCGTATTATAAAAAAAACAAAAGAAATTATTCTTGCGGGGTGATCCAAAAAAATGTATAATACTCTTAGATCGTCTTGCGGAGGAAAGCTATGTTTGATATCACGCTGATAACCGTCGGAAAACTGAAAGAAAAGTTCTACCTGTCAGCAGCTGCTGAGTACGAAAAACGTTTAAAAGCGTACTGCAGATTTCATCTAATTGAATTGCCGGAATACAGGCTATCAGAAGACCCTTCTTCCGCAGAGATCGCTATAGGGTTAGAGAAAGAGGCTGATTTGATTATAAGTAAGCTTCCAAAGAATACATGGTTCTGTATTTTTACCCCCGAGGGAAAGCTTTTGAGTTCTGAGGCGCTGGCTGCTAAAGTACGGGATGTGAAGCTATCCGGAAAAAGCAGTGCATGCTTTTTAATTGGCTCATCTTTCGGTATTAGTCCGAGAATTAAAAGTCTGGCGGACTTTGCCTTATCCATGGGACCGATGACATTCCCGCATCACTTGGCAAGAATTATGGTTCTAGAACAGCTATATCGTAGTGAATCGATCCAATCTGGAAGTAAATACCATAAATGAGCATCCAAGGATGCTCATTTTGCCATATGATATACCTTGACAGGCGAGGTATCTTATGGTACCATTATAATATTAGGAGGTGAACTCGATGTCTATCGCAGGCGATCTGATCCGTGGACATACCGACGCAGTCATTCTTGCCCGCTTACTGAAAGCGGATAGCTATGGCTATGAGATCAACAAAATTATCGCTGCCCGTTCTGGCGGACGATTTGAATTGAAAGAAGCTACGCTGTATACTGCTTTCAGGCGACTGGAAGACAGTGGATTCATTACCTCCTACTGGGGAGACAGCGGCGCCGGTGCACGCAGGCGTTATTACACGATCACACCAGAAGGAAGAGAGTTCTGTTATCAGCTGTTACGAGAATGGCGTGAAACAAAAGAAATAATGGATAAGCTTCTGGAAACGGAGGAAAGCACATGAAAGAAAGACTGACCCAATATATCGATCTACTCTTCGCAGGCGCACCGGGCTGCGAGGATATCAAGGAGGAGATCCTGCAGAATACCTTAGACCGTTATGACGATCTGATCGCTCAGGGAAAAGCTCCGGAGGCTGCCTACAGTCTGGCCATTTCCGGTATCGGTGATATTTCCGAAATACTGAACGGTTGTTCTCAAGCAAATATGACGCCACCCCCTAACACAGAGACCGCGCAAAACAGTCCTTCTCAAGATCGCAAAACCTCTGCAATTCATAAAGCCATTGCCTTAGCTTTTTTTATCCTTTGCCCCGTTCCCCTGCTAATACTGGAAAATGTCATGGGTCTGTGTTTACTGCTCGTTATGGTGGCAGCCGGTGTTGGATTGCTTGTTCTGTTCGGAAAAGAAAATAGCGATAAACATACTGATGAGCACGACCGGCCTACTGCCAATAAAGGGGTGAAAGGAGTCCTTTGGGGTTGCGGTCTGGCAATATACCTGTTTGTAAGTTTTTATACCGGTGCCTGGTATATTACCTGGCTGATCTTCCCGATCATTGCATGCGGATGTGGGTTTGTGGATGCTTGCTTTGATCTCAACAAGGTATTTGTCAGCGCGTTCATACGAGCTGTTATATTTGGGATCGCCATTTCATTGATGCTTTTGGTGCTTCTGGGTAGCTGTCTGAGTGCAGATATCGCCAATCACGTCATAGGTGAATCTACCCTTGTCGGCGGCGAAGTCGCAAGCGTTGGCAGTGTTTCCGCAAAAGAGGTAACGGATATTGAGATCCAATGGGTCAGCGGCAGCATCACGATCCAGGAGGCAGATGTAAGCGATATTCAATTTTCGGAAACTTCTGGGTTGAGTGAACAGCATCAGATGGTTTGGAAGCAGTCCGGCGACAAATTGATCATCGAATTTTGTAAGCCTTCCCTGTTCAATTTTCATGTGCCGTCCAAGGATCTGGTTGTTAGCGTTCCCCAGGACTGGACATGTGATGAGTTGGATATTGATTCTGTATCCGCCAAAATTGAGGTATACGACCTTCATGCTCAGGCATCTGATATTGTAACTGTTTCCGGCGAATGTGAGCTTCTCAATTGTATGATCATGGATTTCGGCGCCGATACAGTCTCTGGTAAGGTTTATTTCCAAGGACACTCCGATTCACTGGAATTGAGCAGCGTATCCGCGGATTGTACCGTTTCCCTGCTAAACTTTCAAAACATCGATCTGGACACAGTATCCGGAGATATGATACTGTATCTGCCAGATCTTAAAGGCTTTACCGCGACACTGGATACAGTCAGCGGCGAGTTTACATCCGAACTGGCTACAACATCCTCCGGAAACACCTACCAATACGGGGATGGCAGTGGTCGGATCAACACGAACAGTGTCTCCGGTGACATATTAATCAGACCTTCGCGCTAAAAAACAAGCCAACCGGTTTCGGTTGGCTTGTTTGCGCACATACTAGAATTCCCCAACATGATACATGACTGCAGACAGACCACACAGCGGCGCGGTCTCGCAGCGAAGGATCCTGCTTCCCAGAGTACAAATGTGCAGCCCCTTTTGCTCCGCAAGGATGATCTCTGCCTCCTCAAAGCCGCCTTCAGGGCCGGAGATCATACTGATGGTTCGGAAGTTTGCTGCCGATAGCACCTTTTGTAAAGTTCTGGAACGTTCATTTTCATAAAACACGATGGCAACATCCGAATTTGCTGCCCGTTCCAAAGCTTTGGCGTAGCTATCCAAAATCACGACCTTCGGAATCCGACCACGGCCGGATTGCTCTGACGCGGATGCCGCAATCTTCTGCCAGCGCTCCAGCTTCTTTTTCAGACTCTTTTCATCGGGCCGGGATACACACCGTGCTGTTGGGAATGTGACGATCTCGTATGCTCCCAGTTCCGTGGCTTTCTGGATCACGTGCTCCAGCTTATCTGCCTTCGGCAAAGCCATATAGACACTGGCCTGTATACTTGCTTCGGATGCAGATTCACGCCATTGCATTACATCCAACGTAAATTCGCCAGCATCCACAGCAGAAATTTTGCAAACACACTCTCTGCCCTGCCCATCGCAAATCAGCACCTCTTCCCCTATTTTGAGACGAAGGACCTTAGCATGGGTCGCATTTTCCCCGATTAATGTAATATGGTCTTGAAACAGCTCCTCAGCTTCTACAAAAAAACGTGTCATGCAGACCCCTCCTTTTTTCTACAGTATAGCACAGCACGTATGTAATTACCAGTCCATTTTACATATAGTGCTGCCATATCGCGATCAATGTAGGTTTGTCAATGATGTGTTACACATTGGGGAAAGAAAAAAGAATGTGCTTGGGTGACTTCCAGTTGAGGGGTCTCATAGGGAAGTTGTTATACTGACGCTGTCTGACAGCGAGTTGCTTTTCAAAATCTGTGAAG
>JAZUQE010000048.1:0-2932 GCA_045605575.1 Faecousia sp.
GGATAACTGTGGTAATGAGACCAACCTCGTCCGCAAGGGCTTGCTTCACCGGGATGGCAATGCCATAACCACGCCTCCCGTCCGGGAAGTGTTGGATGTAGTGGGACGATATGCTGTAACCATCAACGGCAAGTGTTATGATACGGTCTGCGTGATGGATGTGGAGCTATATAATGAAGCGGTCGTATCCGAGCAATATATCGATCAGAATGGCCGTACTGTTTTGTGGCGGCGGTTCAACCGGGACGACTGGGCCGCGGATCGATACGGCGGCAAACCCTGGAGTGAGAAATTCCCGGACAATGAGCGCCTCATCATCAACGGCGAAACTTATGTCCATTGGTACGATTGCATCACAGATTATATCCTCTGATAAAGCAGCAAGGCAGGGGTTAACCCCTGCCTTGCGACCTTAATCTTTCATGGATGCCATGTCGGTAGGGTAAACGCCCTGCCGATTGCTATTTAGCTCAACAGTTCAAGGATCTCATCACCCATCTGATTGCAGGTTGCGCCGTCGGTATCACCGGTGACGATAGTCTTGCAGCTTCCCAGCGCCTTTTCCAGTTTCTCCGCCTGCTGCGGGAAGCAGATATGACGCAGAAGCATGGCTGTTGCTTTCAAAATGCTGGAAGGATTGGCATACTGGCCTATCCCCTGCTCGATCATTCTGGGGGCAGAACCGTGAATGGCTTCAAACATGGCGTAGCGGTCCCCCATATTTGCACTGCCGGCCGTACCTACACCGCCCTGGATCTGTGCCGCTTCATCGGTAATGATGTCACCGTACAGGTTGGGCAGTACAAATACCTGGAATTGACTTCGGATGCTCTCATTGACCAAATTGGCGGTCATTATGTCGATATACCAGTCATCAACCAGGATGTCGGGATAATCCTGGGCCACCTCGTGACAAAGGGCAGTAAACTTACCGTCGGTCTTCTTCATGATATTCGCCTTGGTAACGATGCTGACACGAGCCTTGCCATTATTCTTGGCATATTCAAAGGCTGCTCGGGCGATCCGTTTGGTACCGGGATCCGTTGTGACCTTGAAATCCACCGCCATACCGGGCAGTTCTACACCCTTGCTTCCAAGGACATATTCTCCCTCCGTGTTCTCCCGGTAGAAGATCCAGTCGATACCCTGCTCCGGGATAGAAACAGGGCGCACATTGGCATAAAGATCCAGCTCCCGGCGCAGCGTCACATTGGCGCTTTCCATGTTGCCGCCCATAGGTGTTGTCGTAGGACCTTTGAGCAGAACGTCACAGGCCTTGATCTGCTCCAAAACTGCCTCTGGCACACTTTTTCCCTGCTTCAGACGCTCTTCAATCGTCAAGCCGTAGATGGGTTTTAGGATGACCTTACCGCTGCGCAGCTGTTCGCCGAGCAGCTTTTTCAGCACACGCACCGCTTGCTCCATGATGATAGGGCCAATACCGTCACCATCGATCACACCGATGGTGATCGTTTCCTTTGCGGAAAAGTCCACCTTATCCGTATGCATATTTTCCACACGGTTCTGCTGCTCTTCCAAAAGCTTTCGAAAATGCATGCATGCCAAATCAATAGGATTCATCAGCTGTTCTCCTTTGTATAGTTCAGCAAGCCGCCAGCTAAAACAATGGCCTTCTGGCGATCAGTTAAACTGCAATCCAAATCAAATGTCCTTCCTGTCTGGCGGACGGTAGCTTTTAAGCAGCCATGGTCCATACCGGACAGAATATTCTCAATAGAAATCGTGCTTCCCTGCTCCAACAAATCATAATCTGCAGGATCCTTAAATGTAAGCGGCAGGATACCGGCATTGATCAAGTTTGCCACATGGATCCGGGCAAAACTCTTGGCAACGACACAGCGAATGCCTAAGTACATGGGCACCAATGCAGCATGCTCACGGGAAGAGCCCTGGCCGTAGTTGCTGCCGCCGATCACAATGCCGTCACCCGCCTGTTTCGCTCTTTCCGGGAATTCCGGATCACAGACCTGGAAACAGAACTGTGACAAAAACGGGATGTTAGATCGGTAAGGCAGGATTTTGGAGCCTGCGGGCATAATGTGGTCAGTTGTAATATTATCGCCGACCTTCAGCACCAGCTCAGCCTCCAGGGAATCCGCAAATGGCTTACTCTGAGGGAAGGGCTTGATATTGGGGCCGCGTAAAACTTCGGCCTCTGCCGCCTCCTCCGGACTGAGAGGAGCCAGAACGGCAGAATCATTGATCTTATAGCTATCGGGCAGCGTAATATCTGGCATGCTCCCAAGAAGGCACGGGTCGGTGATCTCACCGGTCAATGCGGCAGCAACCGCGGTCTCCGGAGATACCAGATAGACTTGAGCATCCTTGGTACCGCTGCGGCCAAGGAAATTACGGTTAAAGGTACGCAGGCTCACACCGCCGGAATTTGGTGAGAAGCCCATGCCGATACACGGACCGCAGGCACATTCCAGTAGCCGGGCACCGCTGGCGAGAATGTCAGTCAGTGCTCCGCAATCTGCCAGCATGGTCAGCACCTGCTTAGATCCGGGTGAAATGGACAGGCTGACCCCAGGAGCTACGGTTTTTCCTCTTAAAAGGGCAGCTACCTTCAAAAGATCCTGTAAGGAGGAGTTGGTACAAGAACCGATGCAAACCTGATCTACCTTTACAGCCGTTAGGCTTTCCACGCTCACGACATTATCCGGGCTGTGAGGACAGGCGATCATAGGCTTCAAAGCAGAAAGATCGATCTTGATCACGCGGTCATACTCCGCATCCGGATCGCTTTCCAGTGCCATATAGTCAGCCTCACGACCCTGGGCAGCCAAAAACTTTCTGGTAATTTCATCCGAGGGGAAAATGGATGTTGTAGCCCCCAGCTCTGTACCCATATTGGTGATGGTGGCACGCTCCGGTACAGACAAGGTTCTAATACCGGGACCCCCCCACT
>JAZUQE010000049.1:0-8002 GCA_045605575.1 Faecousia sp.
TGCTTCTCTTTGTTCCATAACAGTTTTCTTCTCCCATGGCATCTGACCCACTCCTTTTGCTTTGTCTGATGCCTTTTATTCTAGCAGAAACTGTTACCTATGTCTCTTCCCTACCTGTTACCTATGTTACTTCCCTATACAGCATGCCCCCGCCCTACAGCCTCTTACAAAAACTGTACGACAAACTGAAATTTACCGGTGATTTGCTGCGGCAAATTGCCGATTTCTCTTGCGGTTGCCGGAGGGATATGGTATAATGGAAAAAAGTGGGAGGAATGGTTATGAATTACCGGCAGGATCGATACGGAAATCCACTTTCTATTTTGGGCTACGGCTGCATGCGTTTTCCCCAGAAGCTGGGTCGGACGGATATGGAGGAGACGGAAAAACAGGTGATGGCTGCTATCCGCGGCGGCGTGAACTACTTTGACACTGCCTATATCTATCCCGGAAGCGAGGCGGCGCTGGGACAGATCCTCCACAAAAATGGGGTTCGCCGGCAGGTGAAGATCGCTACCAAGCTGCCCCACTATCTGCTGAAAAGCCGGGAAAGCATGGATGATCTCTTTACTGAGGAGCTCAAGCGGCTGCAAACGGATTACGTGGACTATTATTTGATGCACATGCTGACCGATGTGGGGGCCTGGGAACGACTGAAAAAACTGGGCATTGAACAATGGATCCAGGAGAAGAAGGCAAGCGGCCAGATCCGGCAGGTAGGATTTTCTTACCATGGCGGCGCGGATATGTTCTGCCAGCTGGTAGATGCCTATGATTGGGATTTCTGCCAGATCCAGTATAACTACATGGACGAACACACCCAGGCGGGGCGAAAGGGCCTGCGATATGCGGCATCCAAGGGGTTGCCGGTGATCATTATGGAGCCTTTGCGGGGCGGACGGTTGGTCAACCGGCTTCCGGATGGCGCGAAAAAGCTGTTCGCGGAGCATCCCAATGGCTGGACGGCTGCCCAGTGGTCCCTGCGCTGGCTGTGGGACCAGCCGGAGGTGACGGTGGTGCTGTCCGGCATGAACTCTGAAGCCATGATCGAGGAAAATATGCACACGGCTTCTCTGGCCCGGGCCGGTGACCTGACGGACGGAGACCGGGAACTGCTGAAGCAGGTCGTCCAGGAGCTGAACGCAAAGATCAAGGTGGGCTGTACCGGCTGCGGCTACTGTCAGCCATGCCCGGCTGGCGTGGATATTCCAGGCGTGTTTTCTGCTTATAACCGCAAATTCCAGGATGGTACCTTCCGGGCGCTGAAGGATTATTTCATGTGCACCACGCTGCGCACCAATGCCACGGCAGCCTCCAATTGTATCGGCTGCGGCAAATGCGAGAAGCACTGCCCTCAGCATATTGAAATTCGGAAGGAACTGAAAAACGTTCAGAAGAAAATGGAAGGTCCGGTTTATCAGGTTGGCCGGAAGGTCGCCAAATGGTTTACCCACTACTAAGGAGAGACATTATGAAACAGCAAATTATTCACGCAAGGATCGTACTGGCGGATAGAATTTTGGAAGACGGTGTATGCTGCTTTGAAAAGGGGCAAATTTGCTATGTGGGCACTCGGCAGCAGGATGCGGAAACCGTACTGGACGCCCAAGGCAGCTTTCTGCTGCCGGGCTTTATCGACATCCATTGCCACGGAGGCTGCGGAAAGGACTTTCGGGATGCCACGGCGGAGGAAATGGAGGAAATTGCCCGGTTTCACCTAAAGAAGGGGACGACAACGCTGCTGGCAACGACTACCACCGGCAGCTGGGAGAACATCGAGCGGGCGCTGCAGCGCTATGCGTCCATTGACAATAAACGCAATATGGTAGGTGTCCATATGGAGGGACCCTGGTTTAATCCGGCCCAATGCGGTGCTCAGGATGTAAAGACCATGGATCTGCATCCCAACGGGGAACATTTGCGGCGGCTGAAGAAAAAATACCCCTTCATTGACCGGATCAGCGCGGCTCCGGAGCTGGAAGACGGGCTGGAATTCGGAAGAGTCGGTAGAGAATTGGGGATCGTGATGTCCATGGGTCACACGGATGCTACCTTTGCCCAGACTTTGGAAGCGGCAGGCAACGGTTATACGCTGATGACCCACCTCTATTCCGGTATGCGGGGAACCGTGCGGGAGAATGCTTTCCGGGTTGCCGGCGCGGTGGAGGGTGGTCTGTTTGATGATCGTCTGGATGTGGAGATTATAGCCGATGGACGCCATCTGCCTAAGGAGCTGCTGCAATTTATTTGTAAATGCAAAGGATTTGACAAGGTTTGTCTGATCACCGATGCCATTCGGGCTGCGGGACTGCCGGAGGGGACGGTTTTCCATGACGGCACCCACGACGCGATCGTGGAGGATCAGGTGGGCAAGATCATGGACCGCAGCTGCTTTGTAGGCAGTGTGGCTACCACGGACCGTCTGGTGCGGGTCATGCATTTGGAGGCCGGGTTCCCGCTGGTAAATGTGAGTCACATGATGTCCGCTGTGCCTGCGCGGATCATGGGTTACCGGGACCGGGGTGCTATTGCTGAGGGCCTTCGGGCGGATCTGGTGGTCATGGATGGCAATTTGGAAACCACCCATGTATTCTTGAACGGGAAACTGCAATAACAACAGCCGGGATGCGAAACCGCATCCCGGCAAGGTTTTATAAAAAACCGTAGGGGCGTACTGTTACGGTAACTGGCAGAAGCTAGGTCCGACAAAGCGGCTTGCCTCTTGCCGACCGCTGCCAATCGCCCCCCACCCTTCTTCGGCCACTGGCGGCAGTCAGATTCGGTAGAGATGCAAAAGCGGCGGTGTCCAACTGGACAGCGCCGCTTTTGCAATAAATTGGAGAAAAAGAGAATTGGTCAATGCTTGTGGCTGCAGTTTCCCGGACAGCCGCTACAGCTGCCGCTGCACTTGCCACTGCAGGCGCCGGAGTCGGGGCAGCCGATACATTTTTTACCGCTTTTTTTTGAGCGGTAGATGGCATAGACGGATGCACCCAGGATCATGGCGATCACAGCCAGAATCAGAATATCAATACCGTTCATGGTTTACTTCTTTCCGCTGAGGGTGTACTCAGCTTTTACGCTCCGGTCGGCCTTGACGCACAGCCAGGTCAGCACCGCTGCGAAGGCCAGGACAAACATTCCACCGCCAATGGCTGCGCCCACGTTCAGAGAGGTGGGATCGGTGATCAGTGTGCCAACAGTATAAACCAAGTAGCCGATGGAATAGCCGGTGGCCAACTGAAGGGCAATGCCGCCCCAGAACCACTTCCGGTCACGGATCTCGGAATTCATAGCACCCATAGCTGCGAAGCAGGGGGGCGTAAACAGATTGAACATCAGGTAGGCCAGGGCGGCTGCCTTGGTCATGCCGAAAACGGCGGCCACCTCTGCGCCAGCACCTTCTGCCATCTCCAGGGCATCCGTGTCGATCAGATTGGAGATGCCGTAGCAGACAGCCAGTGTACCGACTACATTTTCTTTGGCGATGAAGCCGGTTACTGCCGCAGCGGCCAGCTGCCAGGCGGTGATGCCAACAACGGGGAGCAAAAGAACTGCTACGGGATTGGCAATAGAGGCCAGAATGGAGGTGCTTTCCGCACCCTCTTCCACCAGCTGGAAATTCCAGTTAAAGGACTGCATGATGTAGACGACTGCGTTGCACAGCAGGATGATGGTACCGGCTTTGACGATGTAGGCCCAGCCACGGCTCAGCATGGACAGGGCTGCTCGCTTTAAGCTGGGAAGCTTATATTCGGGCAGCTCCATGATGAAGAAGGACTTCCGATTTTTGTAGCCTGCAATTTTATTGACCAGCAATGCGCCCAGCAGGATCAGTACAATGCCAACGAAGTACATCAGCGTGCCTACCCAGGAGGCGTCGCCGAAGAACGCACCTGCAAAGAGGGCAATGACCGGCAGCTTGGCACCGCAGGGCATGAAGGGAGCCAGCATAGCGGTGGCGTTGCGCTCCCGCTCATTGCGGATGGTACGGGCGGCCATAACGCCGGGAATGGCGCAGCCGGTGCCGATAACGAAGGGAATCACGGACTTTCCGGAAAGGCCTACCTTTTTAAAAATGGGATCCAGGACCACAGTGGCACGGGCCATATAGCCGCAGTCCTCCAGCAGGGCGATCAGAAAGTACATGACCATGACCAGGGGGAGAAAGCCTACCACGGCACTGACTCCACCGATGATACCCTCGGACAGAAGGGCGGTCAGAAACGCGTTGGCGTTGGCAGTCTCCAGGGTACCGATGACCCACTCTTTGAAAGCATCGATCAGAGTGACCAGACCGGGGAAGGAAAAGCCGTTGGAAAATTCATAGCCTTCTGCGATCCAAACACCCAGCCAGGCCTGGGAAATCTGGAATACCAGGAACATGACCACCGCAAAGATGGGCAAACCGGCCAGGGGGTGGGTGAGGATGGCATCGATCTGATCCTGGTAATTCTTATCCCGGGTCAGCACCCTGCGGCGCTCTACCTTAGAGACGATCTGATTGACAAAGGTGAATCGCTGGCGGTCGGCGGCCTCGACGGCGGCCTTGCTGGTCAGGTCGATATCGCCCTGGATATAAGGGGCTTTTTGACCTTCTCCGATGGCGCTTACAGCAGCTGCGACCAGCTTCGCCAGGTCACTGTGGTTAGAATCGGTGGAAACCGTTTCGATCACGGGGCAGCCCAGCTGCGCGGACAAGGCGGCGGTGTCGATCTCGGTTTTTTTCTTCTCGTTGATATCGGACTTGTTCAAAGCCACCACAACGGGGATCCCAAGCTCCAGCAGCTGGGTAGTGAAAAACAGGCTGCGGCTCAGATTCGTGGCATCCACGATGTTAATGATGGCATCGGGACGTTCGTTCTTGATGTAGGCACTGGTAATGCTCTCTTCGGAGGTAAAGGGAGACATGGAATATGCACCTGGCAGGTCCACAGCGACCAGCTCGCGGCCATCGGTATAGGCACTCTTAATGGGTGCCTCTTTTTTATCTACGGTGACACCGGCCCAGTTACCGACCTTTTCATTTCGACCGGTGAGGGCATTGTACATGGTAGTTTTGCCGCTGTTGGGATTACCCGCAAAAGCAATTCTCATATTGGGTTCCTCCTGGTATGTTTCTTGTTTGATATGACAGTTACCCTTTGCTAACCACTGCTTGGCGAAAAAGCCCGGTAAACGGGCGGGACATTGAAGCAGAAGGTTAGACGAGGCTAACAACTGCTGGGAAATAAAGATTAGCCGCAGCTAACCACTCTTGTATTGTAGCTGTTGGCCCAGGGTTTGTCAAGTATTTTCCGGGGATTTTTCAAAAATTTTCCTATGGCACAAGCGGAGTCGGTGGATAAGGGGTAGCTGGGATCAAAAAATACGTGTCAAAAGGCCCTTGGTTACGAATTGGTATTTGTCGGGCAGTCTCCACGTGGATGCAGTAGGGACGGCCATTGTGCCGTCCGGCCAACAATTGCGCCGCAATTGTTTGGATTTCCGAAGGAAATACCGAAATATCGCCTTGCGGCGATGCAATTTTTTCCAAAATTGCCGGACGACACAATGGGCGTCCCTACGGGAACGGATGGGTGCAGAGGGGATTCCAAAAGGGAAAACGGCGGCTCTTTGGATACTTTCTGGCCGGAGAGAAAGTATCATAACCCAAAGAAGTTTCTTTGGGGCAGAAAGCCGATTCCGTTTCCGCACTAAAAACATCGCGTTATACCCGTAGGTACTCAGGTGGAAAGAACAAGGGAGGGGTCAAGAACCTCCCCTACGGGATGCGGAGTGAGAATGGGAAGGAGATTGCCACGACCAGTCTGCGGACTGGTCTCGCAATGACAGGGAGTTGAGAAGGTGCGGAGGGGAAGTCGGAGGCCAAGCGGTCTTAGGAAGACAACACCCACAGCCAACTCCTTGGCTCACAGAACGACATGGCTACGATCCGACTTGTTATACCTGTAGGTGCGGAGGCAGAAAGAACAAGGGAGGGTCAAGACCCTCCCCTACGGGGTGCGGAGTGAGAATGGGAATGAGATTGCCACGACCAGTCTGCGGACTGGTCTCGCAATGACAAGGCGTTACGAAGGTGCGGCAGGTCGTTTTGGAGGTGGTGGAAAAACGGATCATTGCTTGACTTTATACGGATAATCCATGGATAATTATTTGACAAATTTCCCCTGTGGTTATATAATGGTGCTGTATGGGCATTTTGCCCGAATCGGCAAATTCATTCTGAAAGGACGGATCAGAACTATGTATAAAATCGTTCGCAAGAAGGAGCTCAATTCCGCCGTTACCCTGATGGATATTGAGGCCCCCTTCATTGCCAAGAAGGCCAAGGCCGGTCAGTTCATCATCTTCCGCATCGACGAGCAGGGCGAGCGTGTTCCTCTGACCATCGCCGGTTATGACCGGGAGAAGGGTACTGTTACCATCATCTTCCAGAAGGTCGGCTTCGCCACCATCGCCCTGGGTAATCTGAATGAGGGCGACTACATCCGCGACTTTGTAGGCCCCCTGGGCAAGCCTACCCACACCGAAGGCATCAAGCGTGTCTGCGTGGTCGGCGGCGGCGTGGGCTGCGCCATCGCTCTGCCCTCCGCAGCGGCTTTCAAGGAAGCCGGTGCCGAGGTCGACGTGGTGGTTGGCTTTCGGAACAAGGATATCGTGATCCTGGAGGACGAGTTCAAGGCTGTTTCCGACAACATGTATCTGATGACTGACGACGGCTCCTACGGTGAGCAGGGCTTCGTAACTGTGAAGCTGCAGCAGCTGCTGGAGAGCGGGCGCAACTATGACGCTGTTCTGGCCATCGGCCCCATCCCCATGATGAAGTTCGTCTGCAAGACCACCGAGCCCTTCGGTGTGAAGACCATGGTCTCTCTGAACCCCATCATGGTCGACGGCACAGGCATGTGCGGCGGCTGCCGCGTCACCGTGGGCGGTGAAGTGAAGTTCGCCTGCGTGGACGGCCCCGAGTTCGACGGCCATAAGGTCGACTTTGCTGAGCTGATGAGCCGCAACTCTACCTACCGTGGCCGTGAAGGTGAAGTCAAAGAAACCCACGCCTGCCGCATGGAAGCCATGGGCAAGGCACTGATCAAGTAAGAAGGAGGATACTGTAATGGCTAATATGACTCTGACCAAGACCCCCATGTCTGAGCAGGATCCTCAGGTTCGCGCCCGCAACTTCAAGGAAGTTGCCCTGGGCTATACCCCCGAGCAGGCCATGGAAGAGGCTGGCCGCTGCCTGAAGTGCAAGAATCCTAAGTGCGTAGAGGGCTGCCCCGTCAATGTGCGCATCCCCGAGTTCATTGCCAAGGTTCAGGAAGGCGACTTCAAGGCTGCCTATGAGATCATTACGTCTACCAATGCTCTGCCCGCCCTCAGTGGCCGTGTTTGCCCCCAGGAGAGCCAGTGCGAAGCCCGCTGTGTCCGCGGCATCAAGGGTGAGCCTGTTGCCATCGGCAGACTGGAGCGTTTCGTGGCTGACTGGTACCGGGAAAACATCAACGCCATGCCCGAAAAGGTGGAATCCAACGGCATCAAGGTGGCCGTGGTCGGTTCCGGCCCTGCCGGTATGACCGCTTCCTCCGACCTGGCCAAGATGGGCTACCAGGTCACCATGTTTGAGGCTCTGCATACCGCCGGCGGCGTGCTGGTGTATGGCATTCCCGAATTCCGTCTACCCAAGGCCATCGTTGCCAACGAGATCACCAAGCTGGAGGCACAGGGTGTTGAAGTTATGACCAATATGGTCATCGGCCGGGTTCTGACCATCGACGAGCTGTTCGAGATGGGTTACAAGGCCATCTTCGTTGGCTCCGGTGCCGGCCTGCCCATGTTCATGAACATTCCCGGCGAGAGCCTGGTTGGCGTTATGTCCGCTAACGAGTACCTGACCCGTACCAACCTGATGAAGGCTTATCTGGAAGAGTACGACACCCCCATCATCCAGTCCAAGGCTGTGGCTGTTGTCGGAAGTCGGAGGCCAAGCGGTCTTAGGAAG
>JAZUQE010000050.1:0-3744 GCA_045605575.1 Faecousia sp.
TGCGTATGATGCGATGGGGACTCATTCAAGCATCTCATTGATGTGCAGAGAAAGCTTGTAGGTATGGCAACAGTTTTGATTCTTTATACTATTCGTAATCCGAATGGTATAAAATTTCTTTAATAAGAAAACTAGTTTGCTATTTCCAACTACGCTGTATGGGCAGGCTATGTGGGTGGTTTTGCTGTTTGGTTGATCATCGATGTTGCCATAAATTATGTTTCGACATCAGTGCTGTTTACGATTCCCAGTGCCGGTAACAATATCATTGCGGCTGTTATGGCGGAACTGTTGTCTAAGGAAAAGATGACTCATAAATCAATGATAGGATTAACGTTGCGTGTATTGCGTTGATCCTGGTTGTTGGCAAAATTGTGAATGTTCCAGGATGAGGTTGAGATGGGATAATCAAGGTAAGGACGAGAACAAAGCATAAAACACGATAAAAGCAACTGCGTATCTAATGATTCACCGTGCAAACTAAGAAGAATACCAAATTCCATACGAAAAATTACTCCATTCGTAAGCGGTTAATAACCGCACGCCTAGCAACTTTTCCTTGGCTGTGAGATAATATCCCAAAACTCAAATAGCTGAGGGTAAGCTATTTGAGAAACTGGCAAAGGGGTGTTATGAAATGGCAGATGTGTTGGCAGTACGGGATGAATATCGAGCGCAGCAGTGGGCGATGTTGATTCAGGAGTGTAAGGCAAGCGGAATGACGAATAAAGAATTCTGCGAGCTGCGTGGCGTATCCGAAAAGAGCTTCTATTATTGGCAGCGCAAGTTTCGGGAGCAGATTGTGGAAGCGGCAGCGCCGCAGTTGATTCCGCTGGATCCTTTACCGGAACAGAAGGATCTTCTTCAAATCAGCTTTCGAGGAGCGGACCTGAAACTTCCTGCAAGCGTAGATATGGATGCTGTTTCCATGCTGCTGCGCTCCATTCAAAGTCTATGATAGACCTGTCCAAAGTCAGCAATTACTACATCGCTTGTGGCTATACGGACCTTCGCTGTGGTATAGATGGGCTCGCTGCAGTAGTCACACAGCAATACGGCAGCAATCTGAATGAGGAAAGCCTGTTTTTGTTCTGCGGCAGACGAACTGACCGAATCAAGGCGCTGTACTGGTGCGGTGACGGATATATCCTACTGTACAAGAGATTATCCAACGGCAGATTCCAATGGCCCCGGTCAGAAGCAGAACTCAGATTGCTGGATCACCAGAGTTTCCGGTGGCTCATGGAAGGGCTGAGGATAGAGCAGAAAACGGCTATCCGCAAAGGAAAACCAAAGGATCTGTTCTGACTGAAAAGTTTATATTTATTCGTAAAATACTATATTTTCCTGTACTTTATCCTGCCTTTATGCTATAATAAAGGCAGGATAAATCTACTTTCGGAGGTTCTTTCATGGCCGCAGCAGATAAGAAAATTACATATACTGCCGCGGAAGTAGCGGAGCTTATTCGCCCTTTGAGCCAGTCTGTAGAAGCACTGCAAAAGGAAAACGCAGAGTTGAAGCGGAAACTGGAACACATGAACGAGGTCTTTGCCAATGCTCAGAGAGCACAGTATGGTCAGTCCAGTGAGAAGAAGACCTATGTCCTGAATGAAGACCAGCTGAACTTTTTTAATGAAGCAGAAGACTGCCAGGACCACAAGGCAGAAGAGCCTACCGAAGAGACCTTTACTGTCAAGGCCCATGCCCGGAAGAAGAAAAGAACCATTGACGAGCTGGCAAAGAATCTTCCTGTGGAAGAGATCGTTATTGATTTACCGGAATCCAGACTTTCCTGTGATAAGTGCGGTGGTACTTTCAAGCTTATTGGCAAAAAGCTGATTCGCCGGGAGCTTATTATTATTCCTCAGTCCGAAAAGATCCTGGAATACTACAGCTGTACCTATGCCTGTGACAAATGCGAGAAGGATACCGGCTTTGCCCATATCATTACCACCAAGACACCGCCTCCTCTTATGAAGCATTCTCTGGCATCTCCCTCTACGGTAGCAGATGTTATGACCAAGAAGTATGTGGATGGAGTACCCTTGGCCCGGCAGGAGAAGATCTGGGCAAGACAGGGCGTGGAGCTGAGCAGAGCTACTATGGCTAACTGGGTGATCCAGTGTACCCAGAGCTGGCTGAAGCCCCTGTATAAACACATGAAACAGCAGCTTCTGACCCAGTCTGTAATCCATGCAGACGAGACCGTGGTGCAGGTGCTGAAAGAGGACAATAAGCCAGCAACCTCGGAATCCCGGATGTGGCTCTATGCCAGCGGGGAGTACAGCAAACAGCATATCCGGATCTTTGAGTACCAGCCAGACCGGAGCGGCAAACGCCCGGAGAGCTTCTTAAAGGGCTTTACCGGATGTCTGGTCACAGACGGCTACGCCGGGTATAACCAGGTGCAAAAGGTTACTCACTGCGGTTGCTGGGCTCATGCCAGACGGAAATGGCGGGAAGCCATGCCGGATGGAGCTACGGTGAAAACCAGCAAAGCTGCAGTTGGATTCCAGTACTGTACGAAGCTGTTCTCGTTGGAGAAGAAGTACATATATGCAGATATCAAAGCTCGCAAAGATTACCGCCAGAATGTGGTTTGGCCCCTTCTGGAGGAGTATTTTGCATGGCTGAAAACGATCCATCCGGAAAAGGGCAGCAAACTGGAGGATGCGGTGCGGTATTCTCTGAACCAGAAGCAGCAGCTCATGGCATTCCTGGACTATGGGGATGTACCCATCTCCAACAACCTGGCAGAGAATGCGATCCGTCCCTTTGTGGTAGGCAGAAAGAACTGGCTGTTCTGCGACAGTGTCAAGGGTGCAGAATCCAGTGCCATTGTGTATTCGTTGGTAGAAACGGCAAAAGCCAACGGTATTGAGCCATATGAATATCTGATGCTGGTGCTGAGCATGCTGCCATACCTGGGTAAGTCCCCGGCCCACGAGGAACTGGAAAAGCTGATGCCCTGGCACCCGGCAGTGCGGCACCGGGAACATATTCGGAAATAAATGAACGGCAGGATCCCAGACCGGGACCCTGCCGTGTTTCATTTTAGACGGATGATTATTAAGCGCTTACTCACCTACATCATCCATTCCTGGGGCGGCGCTGCACAATATGCAAAGAAGGCGCATGACCAAAAGAAAGCCATAATCGATATTAGCGAATAAGAAGAGGCTTCGAACCAATTGGTTCGAAGCCTGCATTTAGAAATAAAGGATTAATTTACCTGTAGTTTGGTGTTGATAATATCCAAACTTTTTCTTGAATGTTCCTCTTCACAAAAACCACCCACAATCTCCTGCATAGTTTCCGGACTCCAGAAAATCTTCAAGTTCTTCTTGGCTCGCGTAATTGCAGTGTAAAAAATACCATGAGTTATTCTTTCGGCATTAACACTAGGTATTACAATTTTTACCGAGTCATATTCAAGGCCTTGCGCCTTATGGATAGATACGGCATAGGCAAGTTGGAACGGAATGATTGATTTCAGTTGAGCATCTTCTTGCTCATCGTTTTCATCATACAAGTAAACAGAGAAGCGGATACGAGTAGAATTATCAGACACAGAAATAAATTCGATGCCTTCTTTTAAACAATCCTTACTGGTTATTACAGTATCGACATCGATGGTAAAGGTAATACTTGCTTCCCCTTTTTCGATATCAGCGATCTGTCCCTTCAGGTTGTTGTACAAAACTGAGAATCTCTTATTCTCAGAAAAAAGAATACGATCCC
>JAZUQE010000051.1:0-4061 GCA_045605575.1 Faecousia sp.
AGGCAGACCGGCATTTCCCCATTTTGCAGGAAAAGTGCAAATAATAATCCGGCATTAAAAATATATGGGATTCCATTTCCTTGAAGGACATTTCTCGCTCCTTTACGAATCAATGGTAGAAATCCCCAGAGTCAGTTCTTCCAGCACATCCAGCAGTACCCGGACGGTATCCAGAGCTGTGAGCATCGTTACACCATTTTCCACAGAACATCGACGGATCTGGCTGGAGCCTGTATGGACATCTTCGCTTCTTACATCCATGGTGTTGATGACATAGCTCACATAGCCGGAGCGGATGGAATCCATAATTTCTGTAGAGCCATCATCCACTTTGGCCCGTATCCGGGTTTTTATTCCGTTTTGCCGCAGAAAAAGCGCAGTACCTATTGTTGCCTCGATATTAAAACCAAGCTGATAAAAACGGCGAAGGAGAGGGAGTGCTTCTTCCTTATCGTCATCGGAAATCGTGGCAAGAACGGTGCCGTAGTTTTGCAGTTTCATGCCCGATGCCTGTAATGCTTTATACAGCGCTCGGGTTAAAGAACGATCGTATCCGATTGCTTCGCCGGTGGATTTCATTTCGGGAGACAGGTAAGCATCCAGTCCGCGAAGTTTTGAGAAGGAGAAGGCCGGTGCTTTTGCGAAGAAACGTTTCTTTTCTGTGGGATACAGGTCATAGATACCCTGCTCCTTCAGAGATTTTCCAAGGGCTACCAGGGTTGCAATATCTGCAAGGGGATATCCAGTGGCTTTGCTCAGGAAAGGAACGGTACGGGAGGAACGGGGATTGACTTCAATGATGAACACATTGTCGCTGCTGTCAACAATGAACTGGATGTTGAATAGGCCTTTGATCCCAATGGCAGGCCCCAGCTTCTTTGCGTATTGAAGAATGATCCCCTTGACCTTATTGGAGATGGAGAAGGAAGGGTAGACGGAAATGGAATCGCCCGAATGGACACCGGTACGTTCCACCAGCTCCATAATACCGGGAACGAACACATCCTTGCCGTCGCAGATGGCATCAATCTCCACTTCTTTGCCCCGAATGTATTTATCCACCAGCACCGGCTTCTTTTCGTCGATTTCAACCGCTGTCCGCAGATAATGCCGAAGCTGTGCTTCGTTGGAAACGATCTGCATTGCCCGTCCGCCAAGCACGAAGCTGGGACGAACCAGAACCGGGTAGCCGATTTCCCTTGCAGCGGAAAGACCATCTTCCATGCGGGTAACGGCTTTTCCGGGAGGCTGAGGGATGTTCAACTGGAGAAGCAGCTTCTCAAAGGCGTCCCGGTTTTGTGCCTTTTCAATGGCGGCACAGTCAGTTCCAATCAGCGTGATTCCCAAATCGTGAAGCGGTTGGGCCAGGTTGATGGCTGTCTGTCCCCCAAGGGAGGCGATGACACCCTCCGGCTGTTCCAGAAATACGATATTATAGACATCCTCCACTGTCAGCGGCTCAAAATAGAGCTTATCAGAACAGGTATAGTCTGTGGAAACGGTTTCCGGATTGTTGTTGATAATGATTGCCTCATAACCGGCGTTCTTGATGGTTTGCACGGCATGAACGGTGGAATAGTCAAATTCCACACCTTGTCCAATACGGATCGGACCGGAGCCAAGGACGATGATCTTCTTGCGCTTTGACACGACAGATTCATTCTCGGATTCATAGGTAGAATAGAAATAGGGAATATAGCTGTCAAATTCTCCGGCGCAGGAATCGATCATCCGGTAACAGGGAAGGATGTTTTTCTCTTTGCGTAAAGAAAGAATCGCCTTTTCCGAAACACCCCAAATGGCTGCAATTGCGTTGTCGGAGAATCCCATCTTTTTGGCAGCAAACAGTGCAGCGGTATCCATTTTTTTGCTGGCAAGCAGGGATTCCATACCGACAATGTTCCGTATTTTTCGGATAAAGAAGGGATCAATTCCGGTTGCGGTTACGATCTCATAGATCGATTCGCCCATGCGAAGCAGCTGCGCGATGGCATAAATCCTGTCGTCCGTGCCGATTGCAATGTAGCGCAGCAGTTCTTTTTTACTCCATTGGTCAAATTTTTTCATGTGCAGGTGGTGAATACCGATTTCCAGAGACCGGATGCCTTTTAATAGACTTTCCTCAAAGGTTCTGCCGACACTCATGGTTTC
This sequence comes from Faecousia sp., assembly GCA_045605575.1. Lineage (GTDB taxonomy): Bacteria > Bacillota > Clostridia > Oscillospirales > Oscillospiraceae > Faecousia. Next base: position 2,152 of record JAZUQE010000051.1, read on the forward strand.
ACCGGTTGCTTTCATTTGCGTTCCCAAACGGTTATTGGCATCGGAGAATTTATCAAAAGGGAATCGTGGCATTTTGGTGACCACATAATCCAGCGCCGGTTCAAAGGCGGCGCAGGTATTGGCAAGCATGATTTCATCCAGTGTCATACCGATACAGATTTTCGCGGAAACTCTTGCGATGGGATAACCGCTGGCTTTGGAAGCAAGGGCAGAACTGCGGGAAACTCTGGGATTCACTTCAATCAGGTAATACTGGAACGAATTGGGATCGAGAGCGAACTGGACATTGCAGCCGCCCTGGATCTTCAGTGCCCGGATCAGCTTTAATGCGGAGTCCCGGAGCATATGGTATTCTTTGTTGGTCAATGTCTGGGAAGGGCATACCACAATGGAGTCACCGGTATGAATACCAACAGGATCCAGGTTTTCCATATTGCAGACGGTAATGGCAGTATCCTTGGCATCCCGCATGACCTCGTATTCGATTTCCTTATAACCCTTGATGCTTTTCTCCACAAGTACCTGATGGACAGGGGAGAGGACCAACGCATTCTTCATGATTTCCCGGAATTCTTCCTCGTTGTCCGCAAAACCACCACCTGTACCGCCAAGGGTAAAGGCGGGGCGAAGAACAACAGGATAACCGATTTCTGCTGCTGAGCGCAGCCCTTCTTGCATGGAATTGGCGATCATGGATGGAAGAACAGGTTCTCCCAACTGCTGGCAAAGCTCTTTGAACAGTTCCCGGTCCTCTGCCAGTTCGATGCTTTTACTGGGCGTTCCCAGAAGTTGGGTATGACATTCTTTCAGGATCCCCTTCTTTTCCAGCTGCATTGCAAGATTCAGTCCTGTCTGTCCGCCAAGACCGGGAATAATGGCATCGGGCCGTTCGTAGCGGACGATCCGGGCAATGTATTCCAGTGTCAGCGGCTCCATATAGACCTTATCAGCAATGGAAGGATCTGTCATAATGGTGGCGGGATTGGAGTTGCAGAGGATCACTTCATAGCCTTGTTCTTTCAGCGCCAGACAGGCTTGGGTGCCGGCATAGTCAAACTCTGCCGCCTGACCGATGACAATGGGTCCGGAACCGATGACCAGTATTTTATGGATATCCGTTCTCTTAGGCATGGCTACATTCCTCCATTCTGCGGATAAATTCATCAAACAGATAGCTGCTATCCTGGGGACCGGGTGCGCTTTCGGGATGGTATTGGACGCAGAATACATGATCCTTTTCGCAGCACAGACCTTCCACGGTTTGATCCAGCAGGTTGATATGGGTGATTTCCAGACCGGTGCCTGCAAGGCTTTCGGTATCCACTGCGTAGGAATGGTTCTGAGAGGTGATCTCAACCTTTCCTGTGATCAGATTCTTCACCGGATGATTACCGCCCCGATGACCGAATTTCAGCTTGTAGGTTTTGGCTCCGTAAGACAGGGCAATGATCTGATGACCCAAACAGATGCCGAAAATAGGGTATTTTCCCCGGAGCTGCCGCACCAGTTCAATGATCGGGGTCACATCCTCTGGATTTCCCGGGCCATTGGAAAGAAAAATCCCGTCTGGATGCAGCTGCTCTACGTTTTCTGCTGTTGTGTCCCATGGAACGATGGTCACATCACAATGTCTTTGATTCAGACTGCGGATAATATTGTGCTTGATCCCGCAATCTACAGCCACGACATGATATTTTGGTTTTTCTGCAGGGGAAACCCAGTTCGTTTTTGTGCTGACCTGCTGTACCTGATTTGTGGGGAGGAGCGTGCTGTGCAGTCGGGCGAGACCTACCAGATTGGGGGTGGAACCTTGTGTGATCAGTCCTTTGCAGGTTCCTTTGTCGCGGATATGCCGTGCCAGACGGCGTGTATCTACCCCGGCAATTCCTGCGATTCCATGGCGCTGCATA
>JAZUQE010000052.1:0-2553 GCA_045605575.1 Faecousia sp.
TCTCCGTCAGCAGCGCCGCCAGATCCTCCGCCTTCAGCCAGACGGTGGCCGTATTGTCGTTGGGATGGATCCCGATCAGCCCGGGCCGGTCCAAAAAAGACGCGTCCAGATACAGCTCCGCGGCGTGGGCCGTGTCGTTCAGCAGGCCCAGCGGCGTGACGGCGCCGGGAAACAGGCCCAGCAGCTCCGCCAGCTCCTCAGCCGAGGCGAAGGATAACGAGCCGGTGCCGTGCCGCTGCCGGAAGGCCTTCAGGTCCACCCGTCTGTCACCTCTGACAGTCAGGAGATAGTACTTCTTCTTTTTCCCGTCCCGGACAAACAGGCTTTTGGAATCGGCCTCCGGATAGGGCAGCGTCACCGCCGCGCTTTCCGCCATGCTGTAGACCGCCGGGTGCTCCGTGATCTCATGCCAAATTCCGCGCCGGTGCAAAAGACGGTAGATCTCCGCCTTTTTCATGCATCCGCACCCTTGTCCGGCAGGCAGTAGCCGTCCTTGCCGGCATACTTGATGGTGCCGTTCTCCACCAGGATCCGCACCAGGCCCTTGGCATAGGTGGCCGCGTCATCGATCCGCATCATCTTGCGATACCAGCTGTCGCGCACCGTGGTGCCGCGGATCACCTTGGCCACGCCCTCCACCGTCACCGTGCCGTGCTTTTCCAGATATTTGACCACCTTTTTCGTGGTCACCTTCATCAGTTTCTGCTGCAGAAGCTTCTCCGGGTCTTCCCCGCGCCTGCGGCCCCACATAAAGGCAAATACCGTGCCCATCATAAACAGTAATACGGCGCCGATAAACTCTTTGCTGATTCCCATGGTCTCTCTCCCGTCCGCGCGAGCTAACCGCCGCGCATGTGTAGTGTCTTACGGACAGTATAGCGTGATTCCCACCTGTTTGCAAACCCTTTTTACTTGACGGCCTCCGCCCGCCGCTGTATAGTGATGGGCAGAGGTGACTAACTATTAAAAGTCAAGCCCTGAGACAGAAAAATTATTCTGCCGAAAAAAGGGCGCACTAAAATAAGCCCTCTTGCGAGCGCTGAAAAACGAGTTTGAGATGATCAGCGGATCATCATCGGATCGTAGGAAATGTTCTTGGTTTGCAGTGTGTAGATAACACGCAGAAGCTTCTTGGCAACATGAGTCAGTGCCACGCGGTGAGGCTTGCCCTCAACCCGCTTCTTTGCATAGTATTCGGCAAATACCGGCTCATAAGTAATAAGGGGCAAGCAGGCGTTCATAAGCGCATGGCGCAGGTGAGAGGAGCCATGCTTGACCATGTGGCCGCCGTGCTCAGCCTGACCGGACTGGTAGTATCCCGGCTCCAGGCCAGCGAAGGAAAGCATTTGCGCCGGACTTTTAAATTTGTTGATGTCACCATACTCGGAGAGTATGACTGCTGCAGTCAGTTCCCCAATGCCTGGAATAGTAAGAATGGGTGGCTTCAATCCGCGAATGCACTCAGATATCTGGAAGGTAATTTCATCAATCTTGGCATCCAGCTGGTTCTCGATGTCAATGGTGATCTCCATTTGTTTGAGAAGGAAGTCGTCAGACCTGCCGACCGTGTTCTTAGCCAGCGTTTTCAACTGCGCAAACTTCACCATTGAGAATTTGCCGCGGGATTTTCTGCGCAAAGCATCATAGGACTTGGCATTCATGTTGGCGATTTTCTCCGGACTTTGGTAATGGGCCAGTATATAAAGGGCCGTTACAGAGAACTTTCCGTCAAAGAAAGGCTTAAACTCCGGAAAAACTTTGTCTAGAATGTTAGTCAGCTCTACAAGCTGCCTGGAATGCTGCCGAACCAAAGAGTCCCGGAATCTTGTTAATGACTTAAGCTGATCCATGTGATAGAATGACGGTGGATAGGGTTTGTACTCTGCCGTCATGAGATATTGGGCTATGGATTCGGCATCCAGAGAGTCGGTTTTCGTATTTCTGAGAGATTTGCTGCGAACAAATCTCGAAATCAGAAGAGGATTGATTTCCATGAATGAGAAGTTGTTGGTTTCGAGGAACATCTTCAAATTATGCCCATAATGACCGGTAGATTCAAACCCTATTTTCTTTTCTCCGTCAAGGGCATTCAGAAGATCTCTGAATAACAAAAAGCCCTCGCAGTCGTTATTGAAAGACCACGAGGACGTGATGACATCGCCAAGCTCATCAATGATGGCACAGTCATGCTTGAATTTTGAAATATCGATTCCTACAAAGTACATGGGTTTCCTCCTTTTTGAAATTTCGGCACTGCTGTTTGCCACAGAAAACTTGTCCATGGATTCACGCAAAATGAAACGTCAAAGCGTTAACTAACTAATTACCAATTCAGACAAGTCACTGTGGTTTGAGTCACCTCGAACCAGTCAAGCTGTAATTACATAGAGACAAATCCACAGTGCTTGTACTGATTATAACGCAGGTAGCTACTCCTGCGATACAATCTTTTTAAGAGAGGAGAAATGATAAAACCCACCCCTTTCGAGATGGTTTTTATTATACGTGATTTCATGAACACGGAAAAATTTGCCGACTTCCTGCGACAGCGGC
>JAZUQE010000053.1:0-6622 GCA_045605575.1 Faecousia sp.
GTAAAACCCATTTCTTTGACAAGCTGAAGGCGCGCTGCATAAGCAGCTCTCCCTGTTTATTAGGTAGTTTTGTATCCGCCGCAGTTGTCGTCCTGGGCTTGCTCATGGTCGCAGCTCCTGGGAGCAAACTGTGCGGCAGGGAAGGGAATACGGCTGAACAGCTCACAGGGATCTTCCGAGGCACCGGGAGTGTCGCAGCATTCTTTGGTGGGGATGCTGTAGTCCAGTACCGGCACCACCAGCTGTGCATCCCGCTCCAGCCGGATGATGGAAAACTGCCCTAAGGTCACCAGCAGGCGGCGGGCTTCTCCGGAGACTACCAGCTCATCGTCAAACATATTTCGGATATAACTGGGTACCTGTACGGAAGTCTCGCCGCAGGCGCAATCGCAGACCTCCCGCACTTTGGAGCTGAGTACCATAGGATCCAATACCTCCACTACGGCGGTGGGACGGTTGGTGCTCAGCAGTGTAACACCATCGCATTCGCCGATGCGGGTGTCGCTGGTGTAGATGTGTGCCCGGCTGTCCTCTCCGCAGAGCACGGCTCGCTTGGAGAACACCGCAAGGCCATACAGACTGGCAGGCCGGCAGGTGCCTACCGTAGCATCGGCCAGAATCCGGTAGTAGAAGGTTACGTCGATGCAGTAGTGGTTCCGGTCAAAGGCGACCGGTTCCACATCAATGTAGGTATACAGCAGATCCGCACAGCGGACTCTGGCCGAAGCGGCTCCATCCAGGATGGCCTGGGAGCCTCTGGTTAGGTAAACCCTCAGGTCCTCAATGCAGTCTTTGTCACGGCAACTGTCCGTGATCTTTCGGGTGTGGATAGACAGTGCCTCCTGCAGGTCTTCAGGCCTGCAGCGCACAGTGGCGCGGCTGTTATCCGACATGGTGATACCTCCCAATGATAATTCTACCAATAAGCGCACCGGCTTATAGGACAGTTTATGCGTCCCTTTCCCGGACTGTGCAAATTTCGTTTTATCGTACGGCCTCTCTGCACGATAAATACCAATTTGCGGCGAAGACTGTGAAAAATCCGCTTTACTTTTTTTGAACCTATGTTATTATGGTAGTGCGACCGAACAGATTACAGGGAGGTTTTATTATGATCGTAAAACAGTATATTAAAGATTTCGAAAAAATGGGCTTTGGTATGTTTGTCCATTTCGGCGCCTATAGCCAGTTAGGCAAGGGAGAATGGGCCCAGCATCATTGCGGCATGAATAAGGAAGAATACCAGGCCATGGCCCGGAAGTTTGCGCCGGAGGCGGATTGGGCACCCAAGCTGGTAGCAAGTGCCAAGAATGCCGGCTGTAAGTACATTACCATCACCACCCGTCACCACGATGGTTTTTCCCTGTATGACACCTGCGGCCTCAATGACTACGACAGCGTTCATACCTGCGGCCGTGACCTAATTCGGGAGTTTGTGGATGCCTGCAATGCCCAGGGGATCATGCCTTTCTTCTATCATACGCTCATCGACTGGTACGCACCCGACTATCCCGACAATTGGGAAGCTTACATGAAGTATCTGCAGCGCAGTGTGGAGATCCTCTGCACCAATTACGGCACCATCGGCGGCCTGTGGTTTGACGGCATGTGGTCCCACTGGGATAACGACTGGCAGGAGGATACGCTCTACGGCTTGATCCGTGCGAACCTGCCTAACGCCATGATCATCAATAACACCGGTATGCAGAAGCGTGGCCAGCTGGGTCATATCGAGCTGGACAGCACCACTTTTGAACGCGGCAAGCCCCAGCCGCTGAACATGGAGGGCGTGCCCAAATATCTGGCCAGCGAGATGTGCCAGATCTTCAATTCCCATTGGGGCTATGCCGCGGAGGACTTTAACTACATGGCTCCCGCGGAGCTGATCCGCCAGATCGCCGATTGCCGCCGCTGCGGCTCCAATATGCTGCTGAACGTGGGCCCCATGGGCAACGGTTATCTGCGGCCCATCGATGCCGCCTACCTGGATCTGATCGGCCAGTGGGTGAAAATGCATGATGAAGCCATCCGGACTCCCCGTCCCACCGGCATTGAGATCGAAGGCAAGCCCAATGATTTCCTTCTGGCTGACGGGAATACCTATTATCTGTTCTGCATGGATCTGCCCATGATGGCGGATGAGAATGTGCAGCTCAATGAGGACTGCAATTTTACCAGCACCTTTGCCCTGCCGAGAAAGATCCTGACAGCCCATTGGCTGGATAACGGTGCGGAGGTAGCTTTCTGCCAGGAAAAGGGGAAAACCACCCTGCAGACCGTGCCCTTTACTTACGGCCGCCAGCTGGTCGTCAGAGTCGCTAAGCTGGAGTGCGAAGAATAATACAGCAAAACACCCGGGAAGCCCCGGGTGTTTTTTCTGATCTATGCAAATTCCGGTTTGTCGGTGTGATTTATTTCTGTGAACTGTAGGGGAGGGTCTTGACCCTCCATTGGTTACGGGACGAAAAGTTTTGTTTTTATGCAACAAATAGGTCATTTACATCATAATAACACAGATAAATTTTGTTACATTAGGGAGGGTCAAGACCCTCCCCTACAGAATGGAATCCTCGACAAATACCATTTTATCTCACCGAAGCGAATAACTCCGCTTCGATCAGCTCTGGGATGCCCTCGGTTTGAAAGTCGGCTGCTTGCTTGGCAGCTTCCGTCCCGCTTGCCATGGCATAGGAACGGAAGGCTGTGAGCATATCCAGATCATTGATATTATCCCCCACGGCGATCACATCTGCTTCTGTGCAGCCCAGCATGGCTACAAGCCGCCGCAGACCGGCAGCCTTGTTCACGCCCTTGGGGACGATGTCGATGATGCAGTTGTTTTGCAGGGGCGTCATGCGGTCTGCGTAGCGCTTGTGGATCTGCGCGGTGATGGCCGCGGCTGCCTCGGCAGTCTCCATGCGCACGCTGATCTGGGAAAAGTGGGTGATCTCCGGCAACTCATGCAATAGAAGCTCTTCCTGCTTCCGCTCACCCTTCAGCCGGACGGTATACTGGGTCTGGGCCGTGTTTACATAGGCCAGGGGACAGCCCAGCGCCTGCATATGTTCCAGGAAGGACGCAGCGCTTTCGTCAAATTCTGTCCCCCAAAGGAGCTGGCCCTCCCGGTCCAGTATCACACCGCCGTTGCAGCCAATATAGAAGTCCAGTTCCAGCCGCTGCTGATGGCGGATCTTGTGTAGGTCGGCAGCGCCCCGACCGCTGACCAGGGCAAAGCAGTTTCCTGCTGCTTGCCAGGCGGCAATGGATCCCCGTTTGCGCCCATCGATGCCACCGTATGTCAATGTGCCGTCATAGTCGCTTCCGATGATGCGCATCTAATCCGCCTCCATCTCTCGTCCCCAAAGCTCCCAGAATTGCCGGTAAGCTGTTGGCAGAGCCGCTTGTGCGCGGATCTGCTCTCCTGTCAGCCAGTGCAGGCGGTCCGAAAGCTCCGAAACCTCCAGGAAGAATCCCCGCATGTTCCATTGTATGTGGGTAAAAATATGTGTTCTGTCTGTCTGTCGGTAAATTTCCTTCAGCTTCAGCCCCATGGCTTCCAGCCCGCCGGCCAGTGCATCTGCTTCCCATATTCCGGGCAGCTCCGGCAACTGCCACAAGCCTGCCAGCAGTCCCGTATCCGGCCGTTTTTGCAGGGCAAACCGTCCTTGGCAGCGCAGCAACAGAACAGTTTTGCTTTCCTCCCGCCGGGCCTTTTTTGCCTGCTTTACCGGCAGAGTGTCTGCTGTTTTGCGCAGATATCCCAGACAAAAATCCCGGCAGGGACAGTTTGAACAGTCAGGCTTACGGTTTGGTCCGCAGACAGTAGCGCCCAGTTCCATCAGTGCCTGGGTGAAATCACCTGCCTGGGGCGGATATATGGCAGCCAGTGCCTGCTGTACCTGCTTTTTGCAGGCAGGTGTATCGATGGGCGTGGCATCATCTGCCAGCCGGGAAACCAGCCGCAGCACATTGCCGTCCACAGCGGGAGTGGGCATGTCATAGCAAATGGAGCAAATGGCCCCGGCAGTATAATCGCCGATGCCAGGCAGGGACCGAACGGCCTCGTATTGTGCGGGGAATCGGCCATCGTGCTGCTCCATGATCACACATGCGGCCTTTTTTAAATTGCGCACCCTGCTATAGTACCCAAGCCCTTCCCAGAGCTTGTGCAGCGTGTCATCTTCACAGCTTGCCAGGGAGCGGATGTCCGGCAAAGCATGCAAAAAGCGGCTATAGTAGCCTTTCACAGCCTCTACACGGGTCTGTTGGAGCATGATTTCCGACAGCCACACATGGTAGGGGTCTTTATCCTCCCGCCAGGGCAGCTGGCGGTGGTTTTTGGCATACCAGGGCAGGAGCACCTCCGGCAGCCGAGAAAGAACAGCTTCCATGGAAGCACCTCCTGAAGCAGAATATCTGTATTCTACAATATGTTTGCAGGCCCTGTCAAGGCTGCGCATTTGCTTTGACAGCCACAGAAAAATGTGGTATACTGGGGAAAAATCACGAACAAAGAGGGATCACCATGACGATTTGGTTGCGGCGGCTGACTGCCTGCCTGCTGCTTCTGTGCCTGCTGCCCTACAGCCCGGTGCAGGCGCAGGAACAAGAGGCCCAGGATATATCCGGCTTAAAACTGGTCAGTGCGCAGACAGGCTTTGCTGCTTTGGCACCCCTGTTTGATGGTGAGGAACGTGAGGGATATTTTACAGAGGATAACGCCTCGCTGACCCTGGAATATGCCGGAGGGATCGGCTCGCTGTATATTGCGTTCGGCAAGGAATACGGGGCCTACACAGTCACGGATAATGCAACCGGTGTCAGCAAAACCTTTGGCGAGTCTATGTATATCCATGAATTTTTGAACCTGACGGGCGTGTTTGGCACGACCCCGACCAGTGTAACGCTGCATTTTAACGCGGGAGGCGTGGGCATCTACGAGCTGTATGCCTTCACCGAGGGCGAAACCCCGTCCTTTGTGCAAAAGTGGAACGCTCCGGCTGATGGGAAAACGGATCTAATCCTGTTTTCTACCCATGGTGATGACGAGCAGATCTTTTTTGCGGGGCTTCTGCCGTACTATGCCGGTGAATTGGGCTACCGGGTGCAGGTGGTGTACCTGACGGACCATCGAAACCAGACAGATGTGCGTATCCATGAGGTGCTCAATGGCCTGTGGACTGTGGGGGTCACCACTTATCCGGTGTTTGGCTCTTATAACGATTTTTTTGTGGAAACTAAGGAGCAGGCCTATTGGAGCTTTAACAACCTAGGTTGGGATAAGGAACATCTGGTAGGCTTTGTGGTGGAGCAGCTGCGGCGGTTTAAGCCCTTGGTAGTTGTGGGCCATGATTTTAACGGCGAATACGGCCACGGCCAGCACATGGCCTATGCCGATATGCTGGCATCCGCACTGGAGGTCAGCAATGATCCGAAAAAATATCCGGAGCTGGCAGAAAAATACGGCGTGTGGGATGTGCCGAAGGCTTATTTCCACCTGTACGGAGAAAATCAGATCATCATGGACTGGGACCAGCCTCTGGAGCGTTTCGGTGGTATGACTGCTTTTGAGGTCACCCGGGATCTGGGTTACCCTTGCCATGAGAGCCAGTATTGGGATTTTGCCAAATATATCGTCGGTTACCGCTGTGCAGCAACCGTGGCGCAGTTCAGCCCCAGGGAGTATGGTCTTTACCGGTCATCGGTAGGCATGGATGTGCAAAAGAATGATTTCTTCGAGAATTTGACCACCTACGCCGAGCAGGAGCGGATCGCGGAAGAGCTTCGGTTGCAGGAAGAACAGGCAAGACTGGAGGAAGAAGCACGCCTGGAGGCAGAACGAAAGCAGGAAGAGGAACGGCTGAAAGCCGAGCAGGCTAAGCTGGAAGAAGAACAGCGGTTGCAGGAGGAACAGGCCAAACAGGAGGCGGAGCGGCAGCAGGAAGAAATGCAGCGCCGGGAAGCCAAGAAACGGGCATTGACCGCCTGTCTGATCGCCCTGTGCCTGATATGTGTCCTGCTGGTGGTCATACTGCTTTTACTCATTTTCCGAACCCAAAAAGCGAGAAAGAAAAAAACTCGCAAAAAAGTGTAAAAAACACTTGCATTTTTCTTCTATCTGTGCTATCATACTTTGGCACATCCAAGGATGCCGCACGCGCCGATAGCTCAGTTGGATAGAGTGACTGACTACGAATCAGTAGGTCGGGGGTTCGAGTCCCTTTCGGCGTACCAAAATTCCAGATGCCCCTTTGGGGTGTCTGGAATTTTTTATACACCGAGGGACTCGAAAGGGCGACACCAGTGCGCACACTGGTGTAAAAATTGAGAGCTGGCGAGCAATTTTTAGCCCGTGGGAGAGTCCTTCCTATTCCAGACGCATCCTGTACGGATGTGGATGGAATATGAACTTCCCGGATTCCAGAAACCGTTGGTATTACTGCACTTTTTATTAAATCCTATAAGAACAATCGTACCAAACAAGGTGCTGTCTCAAAATGATTTGAAAGAATCATATGAGGTAGCACCTTTTTCTTTTGTTTTGCAACAACGAAGTTGTGGAAAAAGTATCTCAAAATTCGAAAAACAGCGCACTAAATCTGAGGGGCATTTCTGCCTCTCA
>JAZUQE010000054.1:0-8420 GCA_045605575.1 Faecousia sp.
ATCCCCATGAACAGTTTTTTCGACTATAACAACAAATTTATCCAGCTTTTGAATAAAGCTGCCGACATGATGATCGTCAGCGTTCTTTGGACCTTGCTGTGCCTGACCGTCGTGGGTATCGGCCCTGCCAGTACGGCCGCCTATCACGCCATAGCAAAGGCTGTCCGCTTTGAGCGAGAAAGCGCCTTTAAGGAATTCTTTCGGGCACTGAAGCAGAATTTCTGGAAATCCCTGTTTTTCGGCCTGCTGCTCACTGTGTTCGCCGTCTCCATTTACTTTGTGGACATCACCGCCAATTACGACTTCCTCTTTAAAAATGCTGCCCCGGATGGCTGGGCGCTGTTTGGACTGATCATCAAAACGGTCATCCTGGTGGTGCTGGCCCTCTATGTGTTCCCGATCCTCTCCCGATTTAATATGCCCGTCTCCCGGGTGTTCCTGTCGGCTTTGCTGCTCAGTGTGCGCCATCTGCTGTCTACAGTCTTTATGGTGGTGATCCTAATCGTAGCCGCTTACGCGGTCATGAGCTTCCCGTACCTGGTATTCCTGGTTCCCGGTGTCTTTACCTTCGTCCAGAGCTTCCCCATGGAGAGAATCATGCGCGCCCATATGACCGAGGAAGATAAGGAAGAAGATGAGTCCATCGACCAGTGGTATTTGGATAACGAATGCTAAGAAAGAGGTTAATAATTGTATGAAAATTGATAATCTGAATGTTAATAAATTTTCCAGCCGTGAAGCCATGGGTGCCGCTGCCGCCCGGGATATCACCGCCGCAATCCGGTCTTTGCTGGAAAAAAAGAGCGAGATCAACATGGTTTTTGCCGCTGCGCCCTCTCAGAACGACGTTTTGCAGGCCCTCGTGGACAGCGATGTGGACTGGAGTCGGGTAAATGCCTTCCATATGGACGAATATATCGGACTTCCCCGCACCGCTCCCCAGGGATTTGGAAACTTTTTGATGGACCATATCTTTGGAAAAGTGCCGTTTAAGTCCATAAATCTAATTAATTGCGAAACTTCTGATCCCGAGACCGAATGCGCCCGCTACGAAGCCCTCCTGCGCGAACACCCCGTAGATATCATCATCCTGGGCATCGGCGAAAACGGCCACATCGCCTTCAACGATCCCTGGGTCGCTGACTTCCATGATGAAAAATTGGTAAAAATCGTAGAATTGGACGAGGTTTGCCGCCAGCAGCAGGTCAATGACGGTTGTTTTGAAACTTTAGCTGCAGTTCCCAAGACCGCCATGACTCTGACTTGCCCGGTGTTCATCCACGCCCCCCAGCTGTTCTGCATTGTGCCTGCCATCACCAAGGCCAAGGCCGTTAAGCGCACCCTGGAAGGTGAAATTAACGAAGAATGTCCTGCAACCGTCCTGCGCAATCATCCCAACGCCGCTTTGTACCTAGATTCTGCCAGCGCATCCCTGCTGGACTGAGGATTTGGAGGCTTTACTATGGATTTCCGTGGTATATGCCGCTTCTACGAAGACCAATTGCAATATGATTTTCTGCCCTTTTGGTTCCGTTTTGTGGATGAAGAAAAGGGAGGGATCCTGAACTGTATTGCCAACAACGGCGACACACTGCTGGCAGGAGATAAATTTACCTGGTCCCAGGGCCGCTGGTTGTGGGTCCTAAGCAGTGTATATGAGCTGAAAAGGCAAGGACTGCTGGAAGAAATTTCTGAGATGGATCTGCTGCGCTGGATGCATGGAACATGGGATTTTTTGTGCGATCATTCCATTTACGATAACAGCATCTGCTGTTTTGTGCTGGAGCGCGACGGCGTAAAGAAGCCGGACCCGAGAACAGGCCGGTACGATGCCAGCATTTATGCCGATTGTTTTGCCTTGATCGGCATGGCCAAGTATATCAAGGTGCTGGGCTGCGGGGAGAAATTTCCTCAGGTGGAGGCACTGTACCGGAGTATCCGAAGAAGGCTGGAGTCCGGAGAGTATCTGACCGAGCCCTATCCTGTGCCGGAGGGCTATATTTCCCACGGCATCCCCATGATCACGCTGAACAGCGTCCACGAGTACATCCGGATGAAGCAGGCACTGGGTCTTCCTGCGGGGGACGAGATCCGCTACGCCAGAGCTCAGCTGGAGCTGATCTTGGACAAGCTCTATGACGGACAGGGCTGCGTGCGGGAATTTACGCCGACCAGTGGTGTGCGCAGCGAGGAATTGCTGCTGGACCGGCACTTAAAACCCGGCCATACCCTGGAGGATGCCTGGTTCTGGGTGGAATTTCTGGAGGAATTCGGCGGCCTGGAGGAAAGAATGCCACAGATCTGCCACATCGTGAAAACTACCTTTGAGGCAGGTTGGGATCCGGTGTATGGCGGTGTGTTCTGCTTTACCGATCATTTTGGTGGTCAGCCCAAAGGTAAGCATGATGGCAGCAAGTATGAACAGCTGGTGGCAGACACCTGGGATATGAAGCTATGGTGGGTCCATTCGGAGCTGCTGTACCTGTTCCCCAAGCTGTATGCCATAACCGGGGACGAGTATTTCTGTCAGGCTTACGAAAAATGCTTTACCTACACCTTCACAACCTTCCCTAATCAAAAGCTGGGCGAGTGGATCCAGATTCGCAAGCGGGACGGCTCGCCCCAGGATAAGGTGGTAGCCTTGCCGGTCAAAGATCCGTTTCATATCATGCGAAATTATATCAAGCTGATCCAACTTGCGTAAAAGCAAGCGTGCTGACGGAGGGATCTCTATGAAATTTTTAGTCGCTGTAGATCTGGAGGGTATTGCCTGCTCCTACGGTGTGCTAGGCGGCTCTATCGAGGATAGCTTCAATATCGCCTTTGTACGCAAGCAGGCTTCTCTGGAAGCGGACGCTGCGGCCAGAGCGTTGTTTGACTGCGGGGCGGAGGAGGTCGTGGTATGAGATTGCCATGGCCGGGGCTGCAGCTTGGACTATATGGCCATTGACCGGCGTGCCAAGCTGGCCATCGGTGCGGGTGGGGATACCCGCTTCCCGGTGATCGACGGGTACACCGGCGTGCTGTTTATCGGCTACCATGCTATGGCCGGCACCCCTAAGGCTGCCATGGCGCATACCTTCAATTCCAAGAAATTTCGGTGTGTTTGGGTCAATGGTGCGCCTGTGGGCGAGATCGCTATTGATGCCATGATCGCAGGCGAACACCGTGTCCCGGTGATCTTTGTTTCTTCCGATGATAAGGGTGTTGCGGAGGCAGAAACTGCACTTCCCTGGGTAGAGACTTGTACGACCAAACAGTCTCTGGCTATGACCCGGATCATTTCCAAACACCCGGCAGCTGTGGTGGATGAGATCTACTCAGCTGTGACAAGGGCCGTGGGCCGACTGCCTGATATGCAGCTTTACCGTGTCCATCTGCCTCTGGAGCTGACGCTGCGCTACTGCCGAGCCGACGAGTGCCAAGCTTCTAAGATCTATGACAGCCAGGGGCAGTTGTTTTCTTTTACCGATGCATTTACCAGGCAAGGCAGCCTGGATACCTGCGAGGACATCATTCCCCGCTTATAAGGAGAGAAAACGCCATGAATGAACAAACGATGCTGCTGGAATGCATTCGAAAGATGTCTGAGACCTATGACGAGTCCTGCGGTTTGGTATCGTATTATGTTGCTAACCTGGACACCGGTTACCACAGCAAGCAGGTGGGAAGACTTCATCCCAACTGCATGAACGGCGTGTATGCCATGGCGGTGTTGTGCTGCGGCTACGAATCCGAGTACCAGCATGCCTTGGGTATTGTGGAGACGCTGTGCGACACTCAGGATGTCCGGGAGGGAAGCAAAACCTTTGGCCTTTGGTCCAATAACTGGGATGAGCCGCTGGATCAAATGATCGTTCCGGATTATAACCGGGCGGACTTCATCAACCGTTTTTTGCAAAAAATACTCTGCTGCAGCAAGTGTCCCCTTCCTGAGGCACTGCGGGCAAAAATACTGAAGGCTATCCGCAATGCTGCCCTGTGCACGATCAAGCGTAATGTGGGCCTGGATTACTCCAATATCATTGCCATGACCTGCCTGACCCTGGTTCGAGCCGGTGAGATCCTGGAAGACCGGGAGATCTTTGAATTCGGCAAGCGGAAAATGCGTAAGGCCATCGAGTATCTGCGCTTCAACGGTGCCTGGAGCGAATATAATTCCTCCGGCTATGTGCTGACCATTATGGATGCGGTTTCCTTTATGCTCCAATCCTTTGAGGATGAAGAGTGCCGGAAAATGGCGGAGGAAATGAGTTGGTACGCCTGGCGGCAGCTTGCCCAGCACTATAATATGACCCTGGGTCAGCTGACACCGCCCCAGGCCCGCTCCTACATCGATGTGGAGAACGGCGATTTGGCCTGGATGATCTGGCGCGGCACCAAGGGCAAGTACGGCTGGCCCATGGAAGGTCCGGGAGAAGGCT
The DNA here is from genome assembly GCA_045605575.1 of Faecousia sp. GTDB lineage: Bacteria > Bacillota > Clostridia > Oscillospirales > Oscillospiraceae > Faecousia. The sequence goes on from JAZUQE010000054.1 coordinate 4,425, forward strand.
TCGGCCTGCGGGGGAACCTGGAGCATAATCTGGTGACCCTGCTGACCCCCCTGGACTGCCCGGAGGATCTGTACCCCCTGTTTGAGGAGACGGAGCGCTTCCTTGCCGATACATATTACAAGAAAAATACCATCCGCGATCAAGATGAGGACTTTACGATCATTCGCGAGTGGGACAGTCCCGACCTGACTGCCTATTCCTATCAGACAACCAAATTCTCCATGGGTGTGTTCTCTCTGTGCGACACCTGGGTGCAGAGAAGAAACTGCATGGTAGTTTGGGACAAGGAGCATCCCAAGTGTTTCCGCATTCGCAGCATCGAGGGCCATTATGACTTCTGCGGCGGCGTGACCTATGCCCAGCAGAAGGACAACCGGATCCTGGGCCAGGTAGGTCTGGTTACTGACCGGGGCAGCTTCCACTACATTCTGGACAAGGTAAAAAACGGCATTTATGAAACAGAAGCCCTGTACTTCCAGTTTGTTCTGGGCGGCGAATGTGAGGATCTGAAGATCGAGCAGGAGGGCAAGGATTTCTATGTCCGTGACGGGGAACTGACCATCCGGCTGCACATTGAAAAGTGGGTCTACGATGGCAAGGAAGCCCCTGTCTATGTGGCGGAAAACGGCAAGGAGATCATCCTGGAAGGCTACAAGGGTGAAAAGACAAAGCTCGATACCAATGTTCTTGGCCCAACCTATGGTCTGTTTACTATGACGGTGGAAGACCCCAACCACGAGGCACTGGATGCCGACCTGACCTATTGTCTGGATGGCGGCAAGCTTTGTAGCCGCTGGGGCGATCTGGCAGTGGAATCTTCCATAAGGCCCGTGTCTTATCGCAAGGCCTTGGGGCTGGAGTAAGTGCGAACAAAAGAGGGCCTTTTATCAAACCACACTTGACATCTGCTTCCACCCCTTGTATGATGGAGAAGGACCTGGAACAAGCTGGAAAACCTATGGATATCTGCACCGCTGCGTGCTGATCAAATACACATCAACCATACGCCAAAGGGTGCCGGGAAGGCATCAAAAAAGGAGGAAACAACCATGTTTCGTAATGCATTCATGAACGCCCGTCTGGATGAGACGAGCAAGACCTTCAATGAAAAGACAGATATGCTGGTCCACTACGCGCCCCCCAGAAAGAATTATCACAGCGCAGCATCCGGCTACATCCATAATATTTGTGGCGCGGCGAACTTTGCGCTGGAAGTCTTCCAGTGCGAGCGGGAAGAGTACTATCCCATGGCCCGCCGGATCCTGAAGAAGGTCTGCCAGCTGCAGGATACCCGCCCCGGCAGCCGTACCTTCGGCCTGTGGTCCTATGTGATGGAAGAGTCCCTGGACGATATGAAGGCACCCGACTACAACTGGGCAAACTTCGTAGGCAAGAATCTGATCGAAGTCTGTGCCTGCTACGCTGACAAGCTGGATGCGGAACTGGTGGATACTTTAAAGACCGCCGTGCGCAATGCGGTGCAGTGCACCATCAAGCGTAACGTGGGTCTGGACTACACCAACATCATCGTTATGAGTACCTTCACTCTCATCTCCGCCGCGGAGCTGCTGGGCGACGAAGAGCTGCTGGCATTTGGCAAGACCAGACTGAAGAACTTCTATGAGTACACTAAGTTCAACGGTGCCTTCAGCGAATATAACAGTCCCAACTACGGCCGTGTCGTTCTGAATGATGTGGCAAGAATGCTGAAGTATTTTAAGGATGAAGAATGCCGTGAAATCGCGGAATACCTCAACGAGACAGTCTGGACCATGCTGGCTACCCACTACAACACCCATATCAACCAGCTGGCGCCTCCCCAGATGCGTGCCTACCAGGATGTGGACCGCGGCGCCCTGGCCCTGGTGATCTACAACGGCACCGACGGCAAGTACGGCAAGTGTCCCGATAATTTCGAAGAATACAAGAAGCTGGCTTCTATGGAAGAGCTGTGCTGCATGCCCAAGTGCCCCGAAAAGTGCCTGCCCTTGTTTGAGGCCGATGAGCGCGTGGTGGCGATGCCCTTCTATAAGAAGAATAACCTCCGCAAGCCCGACGAGGATGTGACCATTGTCCGTGAGTGGGACAGCCCCGATCTGTTCGCCTATTCCTACCAGACAAAGGCTTACTCCATGGGTGCTTTCCGCCTGTGTGATACCTGGAATCAGCGCCGTAACGTGATGGTGGAGTGGGATAAGGATATGCCCAAGAGCTTCCGCCTGCGTGGCATCCACAACGATTATGACCACTGCTCCATGATGGCTTATGTAGAGATGGATAAAAACTGCATGCTGGGCCAGGTGGGTACCGTTACCGACCGCGGCAGCTACCACTACATCCTGGATAAGGACAAGAGCGGCCTGTATGATGTAGAGGAGCTGGGCTTCCGGTTCGAGCTGGGCGGCTGCTGCGAGGATGTGACCATTGAAGCCGACGGCAAGGACTTCTACATCCGTGACTGCGGTCTGACTATCAAGCTGCATGTGGAAAAATGGGTCTATGACGGCAAGGATGCCCCTGTTTATGTCTCTAAGGACGGTAAGATGGTCATTCTGGAGGGGTATCTCGGCGAGAGTAAGAAGATCGACACCACCGCTCTGGCAGATACCTACGGCGTATTTACCCTGAGCGTCATTGATGAGACTCGCGGCGAAAAGGCTGAGGCTCTGGTGTGGAGCGAGACTGCCGACGGCAAGGTGGAAAGTGCTTGGGGCGAGCTGAAGGTCTCTTCCTATCGCGCACCTGTGCCTTACCGTGCGGCCTTGGGCCTGGATCAGGTATAAAGAGGAGAGAAAGCTATGAAAGAACTGATTAAACGGATCCAGCAGCGCACTCTGCAGATCGACATGTCCGACTGCAACTGGGGTGAGGGCGTTGCCCTGTGGGGCATTAACCACACCATCGGCGATGTGCCCTGCGAGGAGTACATCCCCTTCCTGGAGAAATGGGTCAAGAAGGGCGTGGAGGAAGGTAAGTTCCTGCACACCGTCAATAACTCCATCCCCTGCGTGGGCATGGGTGAGGTGTACAAGCGTACCGGCGACAAGGCTTTGCTGGATATGATGGTGGAGCAGGCGGACTACCTGCTGTATGAAGCGCCCCGGCTGAATAACGGTGCCATCGTTCATACCGACCCCTGGGCCAAGTTCGGCCGTCAGATGTGGGCAGATACCGTGTTTATGGCGGGCTTGTTCCTGGCCTATATGGGCAAGCTTACCGGTAAGCAGGAATACATCGACGAGGCACTGAAGCAGCTGGAGATCCACATCGACGTGCTGCAGGACGAGGACGGCATGCTCTACCACGGCTGGGATGAGACCGAGGGCTGCCACATCGGCTGCAAATGGGGCCGGGCTAACTGCTGGGTTAGCGTAGGCATCGTGGAGATGATGGACTACATCGAGGTAAGCCAGACACTCATCGACAAGCTGAAGAAGCAGCTCGACGGTATTGCTCCCTGGCAGAAGGAAAACGGCCTGTGGCGCACGGTCCTGGATGGCAAGATGTCCTATCTGGAAGCTTCCAGCGCTTACGGCTTCGGCTATGCCATTCTGAAGGGTGTTCGCCTGGGCGTTTTGGAACCCAAGTACCTGAAGATCGTGGAAAATATGAAGGAAACGCTGCTCAACAATGTGGATGCCGACGGCAAGGTCATGAACATCTCTGCCGGTACCCCCGTTATGCGCAACGAGCCGGAGTATAACATCATCTGCGAGCACCGCATCCAGCTCTGGGGCCAGGGCCTGGCACTGCTGTATTTCTCCGAAGCACAGGCATAATGATAAAAAAGCGGAAGGCAAGACATTACGTCTTGCCTTCCTTTTTTGAAACCAGATTGATATTTGTCGGGCGCAGCATCTGCCGGGTACTGCAACAGGACGTCCCAACGTAGGGGATCGGAGGTGCGGAGGGCGGCGCGTCAAGGATGCCGCACCCTACGAGGGGTTACGGGCTCCCCCCGGCGCTGCGCGCCACCCCCCTCATAAATGCGGGGGG
>JAZUQE010000055.1:0-4284 GCA_045605575.1 Faecousia sp.
GCAAGATGCAAGCCCGCTTTGTCGGGCGTAGCATCTGCCGGGCACCGCAACAGGGCGTCCCTTTCGCCAAAAGAAAAAACGATGGTTGATTTGGTGTTCAAAGTCGGAGGCCAAGCGGTCTTAGGAAGACAACACCCACAGCCAACTCCTTGGCTCACAGAACGACATGGCTACGATCCGACTTGCAAGATGCAAGCCCGCTTTGTCGGGCGTAGCATCTGCCGGGCACCGCAACAGGGCGTCCCTTTCGCCAAAAGAAAAAACGATGGTTGATTTGGTGTTCATGACATGGTGCAATAAACAGAGCAAATCGTCGTATAGGGTGAGTACACGGTGATAGCCGGGGCTCCGGTTGAAATCCGGACGTTTGCGTGGGGCGCAGAGATGCGCCTTTTCTTTATGTCTGCAAGAAGCCTCTTTTGGAGCGAAAAGCCGATTCCGTTTCCGCACAAAAAACATCGCGTTATACCCGTGGGTGCGGAGGCAGAAAGAACAAGGGAGGGTCAAGACCCTCCCCTACGGTGAGAGACGGCAGGTTTGGAGGGAAAATCGGGATGGCGAGCGATCCATGATCGCCCCTACGGGATCATAAGGAAGTATGTAGAAGAAATCGGGTTGGTGGACGGTCAATGGCTGCCCTAGGACGAAAAGACGGCCGGAAGGAGTGTTCCTTCCGGCCGTTATGGGATCAGTCGTTGGTGTAGTTGTCGAAGTAGCCCTGGATATAGACGATGGGGGTGCCCTTATCGCCGGAGCCGGAGGTCAGATCGCACAGAGAGCCGATCAGGTCTGTCAGACGGCGAGGGGTGGTGCCCTGGGCGGCCATATTGCCTACAAGGCTGGAGCCGTCCTTTTCCTGGATCTTATGCTTGATGGCATCCCGGAGGGCTTCGCCGGACAGGTCGGCAAAGTCGTTATCCGCCAGATACTTCATTTTCAGCTCGTTGGGAGTGCCTTCCAGACCTGCGGTATAGGCAGGGGAGACAACGGGGTCTGCCAGCTCCCAGATCTTGCCGACAGGATCTTTGAAAGCACCGTCGCCGTAGGCCATGACTTCGATATGTTTACCGGTGAGCTTCAGAAGATTTTCCTGGATGGCTTCTACCAAGTCCTGGCAGTCACGGGGGAAGAGCTTGACCTTGTCTTCGGTGGACTTGTTGGAACCCAGCAGACCGTAGCGGGCATTGTAGCCGCTGCCGTTAACAGGGGCGTTCATGATCTCGTCCAGACCGTAGACACGCTCTGCACCGGCAGCTTTCAGCAGACGCTTGGTGCGTGCACGGGTATGAATGTCGCAGTTAAGCACGTTTTTGGTGTAGGAAAGGATGGCTCTGGGATCGTTTGCGAAGACAAACTCGACCTCAGCACCGCATTCTTTGACCAGCTCACCATAGTACTGCACATAGTCCACGCCGGTGAAGGGGTGCTTGATATAACCGAACAGCTCCCGGTACTTGCTCTCGCTCAGTACATCCCGGTAAGGATCTACATTATGCTTATCCATCAGGTCCCAATCGATCAAGTGGTTGCCCACTTCGTCGGAGGGGTAGCTCAGCATAATAATGACCTTCTTGCAGCCCTTGGCGATGCCGCGCAAACAGATAGCAAACCGGTTGCGGCTCAAAATGGGGAAGATAACGCCAACAGTCTCTCCACCAAACTTATTGCGGACATCTGCTGCAATGTCTTCTACGCCGCAGTAATTACCCTGGGCGCGGGCGACGATTGATTCGGTCATAGCGACTACATCCCGGTCACGGGGGCAAAGGCCGTCCTCACGCATAGCGTCCTGGATGCAGCCAGTGACGATCTCCACCAGGTTATCGCCCTCACGGATAATGGGAGCCCGGACACCCATAGAAACAGTACCGATCATCCGGCTCATAACAACACTTCCAATCTGAAAAAATGTGGGTAAAAAACTTTGCCTTTTACTTTCCTATTATAATACAAAGCTTTCCGTTTGTAAAATAAAATCTTTATACTTTTGTGCAAAAAAATGTAAAAAATTTATATAGTAAAAGGCGAAGGAATTGTGCAAATCAAAATACCCGGCTGACCACATACCACACGATCAGAAGCACGATCAGCAGCGGGATATAGGCGATCAGTGCAGCGCTGGCAATGCTTACGGCAGTACAGCCGATATAGTTCAGCGCCAAAATGATGGCAGACAGGATCGCAGTGGTCAGAATCGCTTTGGTCAAGGCTTTGCCTACCATGGTGGCGAAGAAAAAGGTATAAAATGCGCCGACCAGAGGATGGACAGTGGATAAAATAGCTCCCACCAGCAGTTTTAGGGCACCGACCAGCAGAAGGATCACCAACAGGGCCAGCAGGATCGTGGGTGCATAGGTGACGAGTCCTTGGGGAAGGAAGTGGGTAAACAGCCAAGTCACCACAAGATGGGCAGCCATGGCCAATACGACCGTCAGCACACGGAAGAAAAGCCATCCGAACAGGTGCTTGCCCCGGGGCAGGACTGTTTCTATCAGGTTAGCAAGGAACGCCAGAATGATCATGCTCAAAACTTCTGAGCAGATCACGGTGTAGTCAGCTCCGGTGAAAGAGAAGATGGACATGCTGGTACTGGAAAAGGAAACGAAGGGCAGGGGAGCGAGGAAGCGCTGGAAGCGGGCACCGGCGCTATAGAGCACTACGGTAGCCGCATAGATAAACAGAATGCCAATGGCGGCGCTGATGGCGTGGTTCAGAGTAGAACGCTTGCCGAAGATAAAACGGCCGATGGCGCCCAGTAAAATAGAACCTACCGCCAGGATCAGGGCGGCCTTGAGGAAGGTGGCAGTGTCGAAATCAATGGAAGCGAGCATTTGCTGCAGCTTTTCCATAATGGTACCTCCTTTGGGACGAGAAACAGCCGCCATTTCTGGCGGCTGTTAGGGTTAGAAGAAAAGGTTTGATCGAATTACTTGATCTCAGCCTCAGCGCCAGCTTCCTTCAGCTCAGCGACCAGCTTCTCAGCGTCTTCCTTGGAGACAGCTTCCTTCAGGGTCTTGGGGCAGTTGTCGACCAGATCCTTAGCGTCCTTCAGGCCCAGGCCGGTAGCGGCACGGACAACCTTGATGACGTTCAGCTTGGAAGCGCCAGCGGACTTCAGGATGACGTCGAACTCGGTCCTCTCCACGACAGCCCCAGCAGCACCGGCAGCGGGAGCGGCAACAGCAGCGGCAGCGGCGGAAACGCCGAAAACTTCCTCCAGGGTGTGAACGAGCTCGGACAGCTCCAGAACAGTCAGTTCCTTAACCTGCTCAACCAGAGCAGTGATCTTTTCAGATGCCATGATAATAATCCTCCTAAATTATGTTTTGAGTTAGATATTGAGTGGGGTTACGCGATCAAGCTTCTGCTTCTGCGGCAGGAGCGGAGCCGTCCTTCTGCATCCGGATCTGATCCAGAACGAAGGCCAGGCTGGAGATAGGAGCCAGGAAGGTACCGAGGACGCTGGCGACCAGGGCATTCTTGCTGGGCAGCTCACCGAAGCCGTTCAGCTGATCAGCGGACAGCACGGAGCCCTCAACGATGCCACCCTTGATGTTCAGGGTCTTCATCTTGTTCTTCTTGGCAAACTCGCACACGATACGAGCAGGGGCGATGGGGTCGCCGGTGGTGGAAGCCATAGCGGTAGTACCGTTCAGAACCTTGGAGAAATCGTAACCAGCATTCTTGGCTGCGAAATTGGTCAGAGTGTTCTTCACGACGGTGTACTCTACGCCGGCCTCGCGGAACTGCTTACGCAGCTCGGTGTCCTGAGCAACAGAGATACCCTTGTAGTCGACGAAAACCACGGAAGTTGCTTCCTGGATCTTGCCGGTCAGGGTTTCAACAACTGCTTTCTTGCTCTCAAGAACCTTTGCGTTGGGCATAATTTTCACCTCCGAAAATTAAAAGTGTCTTCCTGCCAGAAGACAGAAAGACACGCAAACGATCATAAAGAAGTTAAGCGCACCTCGGCAGGACTTACGCCTTGCGGCACCTGCTGTCTTTGGCAACAGATGAATTGTAGCATAGGGTGCAAGAAATGTCAAGGATTATTTTAGAAAAAACTGAGAATATTGCGGTGTTTTTCGCTGGATCCGGCAGATCTCGAAGAAATGGGAGAGGGTCTGTTGCCATAGACAACAGACCCTTTCAGCCTGTCAAAAAACATACTACCTACCATGATAGAGGAACAGAAGCAATGAGGAACGAGGGTGATGATACTTTCTGTCCGGCCAGAAAGTATCCAAAGAGCCGCCGGGGAAGTCGGATCGTAGCCATGTCGTT
>JAZUQE010000056.1:0-8875 GCA_045605575.1 Faecousia sp.
GCTTGTCCAGCGGTTTTTTGCTATCGGATATCACGCAGAAAATAAAGCTTAGCATTCCAAAAAGGCATTACAGAAGATCGTTGTTGGCAGGATTGTTCAGTACATGTCCGGTTTCGGAGAACCGGGAGCCGTGGCAGGGACAGTCCCAGCTTCGCTCTTCTTTGTTGTACTTCAGGGCGCAGCCCAGGTGGGGGCAGCGTCTGGTGGTTGGAATGAGTAGATTTGCTGCCGATTCCAGGCCGTTTACCAGCAGCTGCGGCTTCAGCATGCTGCGGGAGGGGGAAAATACCGGAGCGTGATCCGTGTCCTCCCCGGCGATCATAGCGCTCAGAAGCTGTGCGCTGACCATGGAAGCGGTCATCCCCCACTTGTTAAAGCCTGCGGCCACATACAGATCCGGGGTGGAAGCCGAATAGTTGCCGATATAAGGAATGCCGTCCAGACTCATGGTATCCTGCGCGGCCCAGTGAAACCGCTCTTTGGCTTTCGGATAATGGGTCTGCCGGAAATTCCGCAGCTGGGTATAGCTGCCGCCCTGCTTGCCTGTGCGGTGTCCGCCGCCGCCCAGCAGGAGAAGACCGTCAAAGGAGCTGAAGGAGAAGCCGGTCTTACGATCGTCCACATACATATCATCCAGCAGCTGGTCCTGCTCCAGGGCCAGCAGATAGGACCGGTGCTGGTACAGCTTCAAAAAATAGCTGCCATGCTTGTTAAGAAAAGGAAAGTGGGTGGCGACCACGACCTTCTTGGCATGAATTCTGCCATTGGCAGTCACGGCTGTCGTACCCTCCAGCTGGGTGACCTTTGTTTTTTCATAGATCCGCAGGCCTTTGCATAGATGATCCGCAAGCTTAAGCGGGTGAAACTGTCCCTGTCCGGCAAAGCCTACAGCGCCCGCTGACGGAAGCGGTAAGGGCAGCTGCTCCACAAATTGCGCCGGGATCCCCAGATCCTGCAGGGTGTACAGCTCCTTTTCCAGCTTACACCGGTCGGTACTATATACAAAATTATTCTTGATCTCCAGCTGACAGTCTGCCTCCCGGCAAAGAGCCATCAAGGCATCCGCTGCCCGGGTATTTGCCTGGTAATACATCTGTGCAAAGGTTTTCCCGTAAGACTTTTGGATTTTGTGGTAGATCAGTCCATGCTGGGCGGTGATCTTGGCGGTGGTACCTGCGGTGGTGGCCGCGCAGATCCGGTCTTTTTCCGCAATGACTGCTTCGATGCCCTTCCCGCGCAGACAATAGGCGGTCAACAGTCCGGCCATGCCGCCTCCGATCACCAGCACATCCGTGTGGATGTCTTCCGCCAGGGCGGGAAATTCCGGCAGCTGTATGCTGCTCCATAAGGACTCCATGGTATCCTCAGGGCTTTTTGCCATGGTATGGTGACAGATCCTGCAGATCTGCCGCCGTCATGTCAAAATGATCCTGGATGTTTTCCACGGCCAGATCGTTATCCAGAGCCGGATATACGGGACAGATCGCTTCCGTGTGGGGTACCCCGTGGTAGACCTTACCTGCTGTACCTGCGATCAGTGGGCGGGCTTTTATCTTGCCGCTTTTTGCCTTGCCATGGATCTCCGGAACAGGTGCTGCGCTGTTTTTCTCCCGGTCAGGGTCGTATCGTTTCATTCCTTGTTTTGCCATAGCTATCACCTCTACGTTAGTATAAGAAGAAAAAGCCCAGATAAACAGGAATATAGCGGAAATTTGCAACAAATAAGCGACCCGACCATTCATGACGCAAGTCTGCAAACTATGAACGCGAGGCTGCAAGTAATTCTTCTTAGATTTTGCATTTTGGGATAGACTAACGGGCGCGTCAAAGAAGTGGGTTGCTTACCTTCACAGCGCCCTATCAAAGGGGATTCCAAAGGGGAAAGCGGTAGAAAGTCTTGATCACACATCGCAGATCCGCTTTTCCCTTTGGTCGTCTGGGGAGTCCGGGGGACACACGAAAGGTCCCCGGCGGCTCTTTGGATACTTTCTTACCGGTCAGAAAGTATCATAACCCTTCGTCCTTATTTCCCCCTGCTGCTCTATCCTTGTAGGGAGTATGTTTTTTGACAGGCTGAAGGCGCGTTGCAAAATTCATGCAACGCGCCCTTGTTTATTCACATCAATCAAAGAAATCCTTCAGATTTTCAAAGAATTTTTTGATCTTGGGGGTCTCTGCCTTATCCATAGTGTCATCCTGCTTCCGCAGCAGCTCCTTCTGCTCTTTGGTAAGCTTTGTGGGTGTTTCCACTACCACAGTAAACAGGTGGTTGCCCCGGCGCTTGGGATTGTTGACCGCCGGAATACCCTTGCCGGAGAGGATGAACATCTTGCCGGTCTGGGTACCTTCGGGGATCTCATACTTGATCTTACCATCCAAAGTGGGGATCTCGATCTGCGCGCCAAGGGCTGCCTGGGCAAAGGTGATGGGGACTTCGCACAGTACATCCATGTTCTTGCGGGTGAAAATGGCATGGCGCTTGATGTAAACTTCCGCCAGCAGGTCGCCGTTGGGGCCGCCGTTGCTACCTACGCAGCCCTCGCCCCGGACGCGGACGCTCTGCCCCTCATCCACACCGGCAGGAACCTTCACCTTAATGCGCTGTGTGCGGCGCACCTTACCCTTGCCCCGGCAGGTGGTACAAGGCGTTTTGACAATCTTACCCCGGCCGCTGCACTGGGGACAGACCGTACTGGACTGCATCTGCATGCCCATGAAATTCTGCACTGTGCGGACCTGGCCGGATCCATGACAATGGGAACAGGTCTCGATCACACCGTCAGCGCTGCCGCTGCCGCCGCAGGAGGCGCAGTTTTCAATACGCTGGGCAGATACTTCCTTCTCGCAGCCAAAAGCCGCCTCTTCAAAGGTCAGATCCAGCCGGGCTCCCACATTTTCGCCCTGGCGGGGCGCATTCTGAGAGGACCGGCGGCCGCCGCCCCCGCCGAAGAAGGAGCCAAAGATGTCGCCCAGGTCACCAAAGTCGCCAAAACCGCCGAAGCCGCTGCCATAACCGCCCGCGCCGCCGCCGAAATTGGGGTCTACGCCCTGGAAGCCGAACTGATCGTAGCGAGCACGCTTATCATCATCGGACAGCACCTCGTAGGCTTCGCCCACTTCCTTGAATTTCTCTTCCGCAGTTTTATCACCGGGATTTCGGTCCGGGTGGTACTGCATAGCCTTCTTTCGGTAGGCCTTTTTTATTTCCTCGGCGCTGGCGCTTTTCTCCACGCCCAGCACCTCATAATAGTCACGTTTATTTTCTGCCATAGCTTTTCACCTCATGTCCATGAATAATGAATGATGAATACTGAAGAATGCATCATTGCGGTGTCCGCTATTCACTATTCATGATTCACTTGCCCCGCAGGGGCGAAATACGCCAACAAGGGGCGGCGATGCCGCCCCTTGAATCAGGCTTTTTAGTCGACGGTTTCGTAGTCGGCGTCCACAACGCCATCGTTGCCGCAGTTGTCGCAATTGCCGCCGCAGTTGGGGTCACCCTGGGGTGCCGCATTCTGGTACAGCTTCTCGGAGACCTTGTAGAAGGCCTGCTTCACTTCCTCCACGGAAGCCTTGATGGCAGCGATGTCAGTGCCCTTGTTCAGCTCCTTCAGATTGTCAACAGCAGCCTGGATGGAAGCCTTCTCGCTGGCATCGATCTTGTCGCCCAGCTCGCCCAGGGTCTTCTCGGTCTGGTAAACAATCTGGTCGGCCTCGTTATGGGTGTCCACTTCTTCTTTACGGGCCTTATCCTCAGCTGCGTACTGCTCAGCCTCCCGAACAGCCTTGTCGATGTCCTCCTGGCTCAGGTTGGTAGAAGCCGTGATGGAGATGTTGGCTTCCTTGCCGGTGCCCAGATCCTTGGCGGAGACCTTTACGATACCGTTGGCATCGATATCGAAGGTGACTTCGATCTGGGGTACGCCACGGGGCGCGGGAGCAATACCGCCCAGCTGGAAGCGGCCCAGGGTCTTATTGTAAGCAGCCATCTCGCGCTCGCCCTGGAGCACATGGACCTCTACAGAGGTCTGGCCGTCAGCAGCAGTGGAGAAGATCTGGCTCTTGTGGGTGGGGATGGTGGTATTGCGGTCGATCAGGCGGGTAAACACGCCGCCCATGGTCTCGATACCCAGGCTCAGGGGCGTGACGTCCAGCAGGACCACGTCCTTCACATCGCCGGTGAGCACGCCGCCCTGGATGGCAGCACCCAGCGCCACACACTCGTCGGGGTTGATGCCCTTGAAGCCTTCCTTGCCGGTGATACCCTTGACGGCATCCTGCACAGCGGGAATACGGGTGGAACCGCCAACCAGCAGCACCTTATCCAGATCGCTGGCCTTCAGACCGGCGTCGGACATTGCCTGGCGGACAGGCTTCATGGTGCGCTCCACCAGATCGGCAGTCAGCTCATTGAACTTAGCCCGGGTCAGCGTTACATCCAGGTGCTTGGGGCCGGTGGCATCGGCAGTGATATAAGGCAGGTTTACCGCGGTGGAGGTCATGCCGGAAAGCTCGATCTTAGCCTTCTCTGCCGCTTCCTTCAGACGCTGCATAGCGACCTTGTCATTTTTCAGATCGATGCCCTCGACCTTCTTGAACTCGGCAACCAGGTAGTCCATAATTCTCTGGTCGAAGTCATCGCCGCCCAGGCGGGTATCACCGGCAGTAGCCAGAACCTCTACGATGCCGTCGCCGATCTCCAGAATGGAGACGTCGAAGGTACCGCCGCCCAGGTCATAGACCATGATCTTCTGCTCCTGCTCCTTGTCCAGGCCGTAAGCCAGAGCTGCGGCAGTGGGCTCGTTGATGATACGCTTGACCTCCAGACCGGCGATCTTGCCGGCGTCCTTGGTGGCCTGACGCTGAGAGTCAGAGAAATAAGCGGGGACAGTGATAACTGCCTCGGTGACGGGCTGGCCCAGATAAGCTTCCGCATCCGCTTTCAGCTTCTGCAGCACCATGGCGCTGATCTCCTGGGGGGTGTAGCCCTTGCCGTCGATGGTCACATGGTAATCTTCACCCATGTGGCGCTTGATGGAAGCGATGGTACGGTCGGCGTTGGTAACAGCCTGGCGCTTGGCAACCTGGCCCACCATACGCTCGCCGGTCTTGGAAAATGCCACAACAGAGGGGGTCGTTCTGCCGCCCTCGGCGTTGGCGATGACAACTGCTTCGCCGCCTTCCAGTACAGCAACGCAGGAATTGGTAGTACCCAGGTCGATACCGATGATCTTAGACATAATGAGTTCCTCCTATATATCAGTTAAATTATTTAAAAAATGATAAATTCACAATTACAAATTAAAAATTGCGGCGTCCTGTCGGGACGATTGAAAATAATTTATATTTTATAACTTGTAATTTGTAATTAGTTAGCTACCTGCACCATTGCGAATCGGACGACCTTGTCGCCGATCTTGAATCCCTTCTGGAATACCATAGAGATCACATTCTCACCCAGGGTCTCGTCTTCATTGTGCATGACCGCATTGTGCAGATTCGGATCAAACGCCTCACCCACATTGCCGAAGATCTCCACACCCAGGGATGTCAGGATCTTGACCAGCTCATTCATGGTCATCTCCACGCCCTTCTTATAGGCGGCGTCCTCAGTAGGCTGGTTCAGCGCCCGCTCCAGGTTGTCGTACACCGGCAGCAGCTTTGCCACCGCATCGGACTTGCCGTTGGTGTAGGACTGCTCCTTCTCTTTGATCGTACGCTTGCGGAAGTTATCATAGTCCGCAGCCAGGCGCAGGTAGCTGTCGTGCTCAGCGTTATATTTTTCCTCCCAGGGATCGACCTCGGGAGCCGCTTCGGCAGCTTCTTGAACCGCTTCGGCAGTTTCTACAACTTCCTCCAGGGGAGTTTCTTCCGTCTTCTTTTCCTTCTTTGCCACGTTTATGCCTCCTGATAACCGCAGAGCCGGGGGCTTTCCCCCGCCCTACAGATTTATTTTTCTTCGTTTCCCTGGGGCAGCTGGGGCTGCTCGGGCTTGCTGAACATCTTTGACAGACTCTCCGCAAAGTAGGAAAGCCGGGCAGTGACCTTCGCGTAATCCATGCGGGTGGGACCTACCACGCCGATCATACCGTGCATACCGTCGCCGATGTCGAATTTGGTCATGACAACAGAGGTATCCTTCAGCTCCTGGGCCACATTTTCCGGGCCAACCAGCACCTGGGTTCCGTTTGCGTTCTGCATGACCGCAGGCAAATTGCTCAAGGCTTCCTCGTCCAGCGTGGTGAGCACCCGCTGGGCTTTATCCACATCCCGGTATTCCGGCTGACCCAGCAGCCGCATCTGACCGGCGATGGCCATGTTGGTGCTGCCCTGGCGGCGGAGGGTGTCTGTGGTGAATTCCACGATCACCGGAACCAGGCCGGAAGCAGCTCCGGCAGAACGCATGACCCGGTCCAGCAGCTCGGCGGTGAATTCCTCCGGCGTGATGCCGGTCATGGTAGCATTGAGCAGTGCGCCCAGAACCTTCAAATCGCTTTCCGCCACATTCAGCGGCAGCTTGATCAGCTTATTGACCACCTCATCGCTGCTGAGCATGACCACCAGAATGAAGCTGCCCTCGCCGGCCTGGATCAGATCAAAGCGCTTGACGCTGGCATTGTTGCTCCGGGCGGCCATAGATATCGCCGGAAGATCTGTTGCCTGAGAGACCAGCTTGGCAACCTTTTCCACCATCCGGTCCACACGCTGCATCTTTTCCTCGATGGCGGCATTGATGGAGTGCGTCTCGTCCATACTGAGTCGATAATCCATCATCAGCTCATCTACATACAGCCGGTAACCGGCAGCCGAAGGAACACGGCCCGCACTGGTATGGGGCTGCTCCAGATAACCCAAAGTTGTCAGTTCTGCCATCTCGTTGCGGATGGTAGCGGAAGAATAGTTCATGTCCGGAAGTTCCGCAATGGCCTTGGAGCCAACAGGCTCGGCTGTGCGGATATACAGGTCTACAATGGAGCGAAGGACCTTTTTCTTGCGCTCGGACAGTTCCATATTTACCGCCTCCTTGTATTAGCACTCTTTCTCTCTGAGTGCTAAGCACACTATACAATAGAGTGCTAAAAAAGTCAAGACCCCGTTTTTGAATTATTCTTTAACAATTTCCGGAAAGTATTCTGCACATTGACACCGGGCCTGTTTTTTAGTATGATGGACGTAGAATTTGCCGAAGGAGGCTGTTTTTTATGGTATGTCCCCACTGCGAAAGAAAAATTCCGGACGGCTCGGAAAAATGCGAATACTGCGGTCTGACCATTGTGACGAAATCAGAACCGGAAGAAACAGAGATAAAGAAGTCTAACGTCTGGCTGGGTACGCTGGGCGGTCTGCTGGGTGCCATCATCGGCGGCCTGGTGATCTTTGGTGTGAGCCGGTTGGGCTATGCCGCTTCCATCACCGGCATGATCCTGGCCTTCTGCACCCTGAAGGGCTATGAGCTGCTGGGCAAAAGACTGACACGGGGCGGCATTATGATCTCTATGGCTTTGATCGCGGTCACGCCTTATATTGCAGACCGGGCTGACTGGGCCTGCCTGGCCGCTGAGGCCTACGGTATCGACTTTTTGTCCGCATTTATGCTGATCCCCTCTATGCTGAACGTAGGAGACATTGAATTCTCTGCCTATATGACCAATCTGGTTATTTTGTACCTGTTCTGCGCGCTGGGCGCATATGGCACGCTGCGTGCTACCTTAAAGAAGAAATAAGAAAACCACAGGAGGAAAGGTTATGAAGCGGCAAGACTATATCAGCTGGGACGAATATTTTATGGGTGTTGCCATGCTGGCAGCCCGGCGCAGCAAGGATCCCAATACCCAGGTGGGTGCCTGTATCGTCTCCCAGGATAACATCATCATTTCCACCGGTTACAACGGCATGCCCAAGGGCTGCTCCGATGACGAGTTTCCCTGGGAGCGGATCGGTGAAGAAACCAAATACCCTTATGTGGTCCACGCGGAGCTCAACGCCATTCTGAACGCCAACGGCCGGGACCTTCGGGGCAGCAAGCTGTATGTAGCGCTGTTCCCTTGCAATGAATGCGCCAAAGCGATCATTCAAAGCGGCGTGAAAGAAGTGGTGTATCTGTCCGATAAATACGACGGCACTCCCATGAATCTGGCTTCCAAGCGGATGCTGGATGCGGCCCGGATCAGAAGGACCCAGCTCAAGCCCTCCATCGATTCCATTTTGCTGGATTTCATCCCGGAAGAAAACAAATAAGCAAAAGGAGCTGTCTCAAAAAGTCTGAGACAGCTCCTTCTTGTTTCACCGGAACGCTTACCGCTATAGTGAAAATTGGTATTTGTCGAGCAGCTTCCGTATAACGCCGTAGGGACGGCCAATGTGTCCCTACGGAATCGCAAAATGGCCGAGGGGATTCCAAAGGGGAAAACGGCGGCTGTTTCGGATGAAGTAGATCCGATCCGTTTTCCCCTTTGGCCGTCTGGGGAGTCCGGGGACCATACGGAAGGTCCCCGGCGGGTCTTTGGGTACTTTCTCGCCGGAGAGAAAGTATCACACCTCAAAGAAGCTCCTTTTGGGGCAAAAAGCCGATTCCGCTTCCGCCTACCCTTAGATGCTGAGACGGAAAGAACAAGGGAGGGTCAAGACCCTCCCCTTCGGTGAAAGCCAGCAGGTTGCCGCGCCCTACGTGATGGAAGACGTATGCCTCAACGGTAATGATCACACGCAAAATGGGAAGAGGGGATTCCAAGGGGGAAAACGGCAATCATTTTGGATTCAGTAGATCCGTTCCGTTTTCCCCTTTGGCCGTCTGGGGAGTCGGGGGGCCATACGGGAGGTCCCCGGCGGGTCTTTGGGTACTTTCTCGCCGGAGAGGAAGTATCACACCCCA
>JAZUQE010000057.1:0-10900 GCA_045605575.1 Faecousia sp.
CCAAAGGGGAAAGCGGACCGGTGATGTGTGATCAAGACTTTCCACCGCTTTCCCCTTTGGAATCCCCGTTGATAGGTTTTTGTGAAGATAGGCATTCTTTCGCAAAGCCACTTCTTTAACACGCTGAGGCGTGCTTCGGCACGTCTTTTTTATTGTGTCAAAACGGAATCCTTTATTGACACACTGGCCGGGGTATGCCGTTTGTTCTTGAATTTTGAGAGTTTGCTCGCTAAATGAGATATGGACGGAACGGCTCTACGGTAGTATAATCGGCCCAGAAGCTTCTAAGAGAAATACATGGGAGGAAGAAACCATGAGCACTTTTTCAGAAAATTTAAAGCGCCTTCGTTTAGATAAGCAGATGACGCAGGAGCAAGTGGCAGAAAAATTGGGGGTCAGCGCACAGTCAGTTTCCCGGTGGGAATGCGGAAATACTTATCCGGATGTGATGCTGCTGCCGGAAATTGCCCGGATGTATTGCGTGACGGTTGATGATCTTTACCGGGAGAGGGTGGGGGTGTATGCCAATTATGCTGACCGGCTGTGCAGCGTATACGAAGCCACCAGAAAGCCGGAGGATTTTATTAGGGCAGAGCAGGAATACAGAAAGCTCTTTGCGGGTGGAGAATATAGTGTAGATGATCTGAGAAGCTTTGGCGTTTTGCATGAAATGATGCTGCGTGATTGCGCACAGAAGGCGATGGGATCCTACGACAGGGTCATTGCCAACTATGCTTCCGAGGCACCGGACACTGTGTACCGGACCAGGGTTCAAAGATTGGCACTGATGGCCCAGCTGGGGAGAGATCAGGAGGCGCTTGAGGAGCAGCGGGAAAAAGTAGAGGGCAGCAGCGGTATTCATGAATGGCTTTTAATGCAAAGTGCCTGTTACCACGCAGGCGACTATACAGGGATGTATGACTGGTTCCGAAAGGGAAAAGAGCGTTTTGAAGGAAGACCGGAGACACCGGACGACCGGCTGGCGATCCTTTACTGCAACGGCGGTGACGCTTGCTGTGAATTGGGTCGCTATGAGGAGGCATGGATACTTTGGGACAGGGCGCTGGAGCTGGACGAGGGGCTGTATGATGCCCGGTATTCCAAAGGCTTTTGCTATGAGCAGATGGGCGAGTATGGCAAGGCTTGGGAGATCTGGGAAGATATTGCCCGGAGACTGAAGCAGGAAGGCTACGAAGCAGAGCAGCAGCTGCCCCTGGAGCTGGCAGAGAAATGTCGGAAGAAAATGACGGGGCCCAATGATTAGATGCTTGCTACCTCACTCACGCCTATGGCGTTCAGGCCCCCCAATGCGTGACCTACTGGGTGACGGGGGATAAGCCGTAGGCCCCATAGCAAATCCGCAGACCGATAGAAAAAGGGCGCTGTCTCATGGATCTTGAGACAGCGCCTTTTTACTAAAACAAACTTACCTGGCTGGTATCCGGCAGGTCACCGAATGCTCCCGCATCCTTCAGCATCTGAATGTGGGTCTTGGAAACTTTGGGACAGGCAGCTGCCACTTCCTCGATGGAAACAAACTGCTTTCCCTTTCTTCCCTCTACCAGATCCAGCGCGGCGTTTTCGCCCAGACCGGAAATAGCCACGAAGGGCGGCCGTAGCTTTCCATCCTCGATCACAAATCGGATGGCTTCACTCTTGTAAAGATCAATGGGCAAAAACTCGAAACCACGCAGATAGTATTCGTAGGCAACCTCCAGCGTGGTCAGCAGATCCTCGTCCTTATCCGTAGCATCCTCGTTGCCATCGATCGCCTTGATATTTGCCAGCACAGAGTCCATGCCTTGCGTCATCAGAACGGCATCAAAACCGCCCTTCTGGCTTCTGCGGTAAAAATAAGCCGCGTAGAAAGCCAGCGGATGGTAGACCTTAAACCAGGCGATCCGGAACGCCATCATAACATAGGCCACCGCGTGGGCTTTGGGGAACAGATATTTGATCTTCTTGCAGGAACCGATGTACCAATCCGGTACACCTGCCGCCTTCATTTCTTCCTCCGCTCCATCCGGCAGACCTCTGCCTTTACGGACGGATTCCATGATCTTAAAGGAACGCTTCTCCGGCATACCGCAGGAGATCAGATAGATCATAATATCGTCACGGCAGCCGATGGTCTGATCCACCCGGGCAGTCCCGGAAACGATCAGCTCCTTGGCGTTGCCCAGCCACACGTCTGTACCGTGAGTATAGCCGGAAATACGCACCAGGAAGTCAAACTTCTCCGGTTTTGTATCCAGCAAAACGCCTCTGGTAAACCGTGTATTGAACTCCGGCACCGCCACTGCACCGGTGGGGCCCAGGATCGGATCATCCTCGTAGCCCAGCACCTTGCTGGAGGTAAAGATGGACATGGTCTTCTTATCATCCAGTGGGATCGTCTTGGCATCTACGCCGGTCATATCCTCCATCATCCCGCTCATAGTGGGGTCCTCATGGCCCACCATATCCAGCTTTAAGAGGTTTTCCTCCATGGAGTGATATTCAAAATGGGTGGTGATCTGGTCGGAATTGGGGTCGTCTGCCGGGTGCTGCACAGGGCAGAAGTCCCAGATCTCATTTTCTTGGGGGATAACTACCAGGCCGCCGGGATGCTGTCCGGTAGTGCGGCGCACACCCACACAGCCGGAGGCCAGGCGAGTCTTTTCCGCATTGGAGGCCGTCTTTCCACGCTCCTCCAGATACTTCTTTACGTAACCGAAGGCCGTCTTTTCTGCCACCGTACCGATGGTCCCTGCCCGGAAAACATGGGATTTTCCGAACATTTCAGTACAGTACGCATGGGCATTGGCTTGATATTCACCGGAGAAATTCAGGTCAATATCCGGCACCTTATCGCCGCCGAAGCCAAGGAAGGTCTCAAAGGGAATATTGAAACCATCCTTCTCAAAGCGGCTGCCGCACTTGGGACAAACCGCGTCCGGCAGATCCGCGCCGCATTCAAAGCCCTTTGGCACATCAAAGGTGGTATATTTACAATCCGGGTTGGGACACCGGTAGTGAGGCGGGAAGGAGTTGACCTCTGTAATACCCGACATGTACGCCACGATGGATGAGCCAACGGAGCCACGGGAACCTACCAGATATCCATGCTCCAAAGAATTCTGCACTAAGCGCTGGGCAGAAATATAGATCACGTCGTAGTGGCAGTTGATAATGTCATTGAGCTCTGTTTCCACGCGCTTGACCATCAATTCCGGCGGATTTTCGCCGTAAAGCCGGTGGAACTTGCCGTAAACCAGACTTTTCAGATCCTCCACGGAATTTTCGATCTTGGGAGCAAACAGATTATGGGGGACAGGCCGCAGCGTCTCGCACATATCCGCGATCATGTTGGGGTTAGTCACTACCACTTCCCGGGCCTTCTCCTCGCCTAAGTACGAGAATTCCCGCAGCATCTCATCGGTAGTACGGAAATACAGCGGATTGGGCTTGTCTGCATCGTCAAAGCCCTTGGTAGCCAGCAGAATATGCCGGAATACCTCATCCTCCGGATTCAGGAAGTGTACGTCGCCGGTGGCTACCACCGGCTTGCCCAGCTCTTCGCCCAGCCGCACCACCGTGCGGTTATATTCCCGCAGTTCCTCTTCATCCTGGGCAAGTCCCTTTTCCAGCATAAACCGGTTGTTGGACAGGGGCTGGATCTCCAGAAAATCATAGAAAGAGGCAATGCGCTTCAGCTCATCCTCGCTCTTATGTGCCAGGATCGCCTGGAACAGCTCACCGGCCTCACAAGCCGAGCCGATGATCAACCCTTCCCGCAGCTTGATCAGCTCCGATTTGGGGATCCGGGGCACACGCTTGAAATATTTCAGATTGGCATTGGAGATCAGATGGTAGAGGTTGCGCAGACCCACTTGGTTTTTGGCAAACAGGATGATATGCCTTGCATGCCGGTCACCGATCCGGCTGGCAGAGCGGAGATCCACCATTGCGGGGTTGATCGCCTGCAGACTGTGCACGCCCTGCTCTTCCAGCTTTTTGAAGAACCGGCACATGATCATGCCGCAGATGGCAGCGTCATCTGCTGCCCGATGATGGTTAAATTCCGGCAGACTCAGAGCATTTGCCACGATATCCAGCTTGAATTTGCCAAGCTGGGGCATTAAATTCTGGGAAAGGATCAGCGTATCCGCTGCTGTCAGATCATAAGTAAGCCCCTGCCGTACGCACTCCGCCCGGATAAAGCCGGTATCAAAATCCGAATTGTGGGCTACTAGCACCTTGCCCTTGCAGAATTCCAAAAACTGTGGCAGCACCTGCTCGATCTTGGGTGCACCCACCAGCATTTCGTCTGTAATGCCGGTCAGTTCTACGATCTTCTTTTCCAGCTTCCGCTCCGGATCCACAAAGGTCTGGAACCGATCGATCTCCCGGCCTTCCTGCATCACCACAGCGCCGATCTCGATGATCCGATCTGTCCGGGAGGAAAGACCGGTAGTCTCCAGATCGAAGGCCACGAAGGGCTGATCAAAGGTCATATCCTGCTGCCCATGCACCACGATCCGATCGTCCACATCGTTGACAAAGTAGCCCTCACAGCCGTGAAGGATCTTGATGACCTCATCCGTACCCGCAACCTTAGGCGCACCTTTGCCCTCCACCACATGAAGCGCATCCGTAAAGGATTGGCAGCAGCCATGGTCCGTGATGGCAATGGCCTTGTGACCCCAGGCGGCAGCCTGCTTAATGGCTTCCTTGGTGCTGGTCAGCGCATCCATGTTGCTCATGGAGGTGTGCAGATGCAGCTCCACACGTTTCATGCCCTCGGCGGTGTCCTGCCGCTTGGGCATGGAGCCGGGCATAATGGCAAAGGGCTTCAGGATCATTTCATTGTCGAAGTTGTTCTCCATCAGCTTGCCCTGCACACGCAGAACACTGCCAACCTTTACGCCATCCAGGATCGGCTTTGCCTCGCCGCTTTCCATAAAGCGGTTGACGCGTATAGAGCCGAAATTGTCTGTCATTGCGAAATTGATCACCCAGGCATTACGCTTTTTCAGTTCCTTATGTTCTACGGAGAATACTCTGCCCTCCACGATCACGCTGCCCATATCCAGATTCAGCTCCTGCATAGGCGCAGCGGATCCCTTAAAGGGCTTGCCATAGATGGCTTCCGCAGGCGCTGGGGAAGGCGCTGCCTTCTTTTCGATGATGGCAGCATAAGGCGTAGATACCGGCGTTTCGATACGCATTTTCTCCATTGCGTCAAACAGTGCTTGTCCTTCCAGGTCCTCTCCTGCCTGGATCTCGATCTCCACCTGTGTACCAAAGCGTTCGATCAGATATCGCCGCACCGCAGGCACGGCCTCCTCCAGCTCCTTTTTACCGTTGCGCAGCAGCTGGATGCGGAGTGTATTTGCATCCCAATCCCACTTTGCAGCAGCCAGACTTCCGCGGTTCATGGAATTTTGCGCCACAAACAGAGCCATCAGCTCTTCCGGCTGGATCTGCGTCAGCTGATCGGCAGGATGGGTCGCTGTCAGCTCCAAGGACCGCAAACCATAGACCTCCGCGATCTCTTTAGAAGCTTCCTCCAGATAGCGCATGGGGATATAATTGTCTGCGTGGATGCACACCGATACCCAGCCTGCCTCTGCGTCAATATCCGCAGCAGCGACAGCCGCCTGAGAAAATACGCTTTGAAGCGCCTCAGACGGCTGATACCGGGCAAACATATTCAGAAATTCTACTTTCTCTTGTGCCATAGCTTCCTCACAGGGTCTCGATTCTCTCCAGCAGCGCGTTCAGCAGCTGGTCATAGGGCAGCTTTGCCACTTGTTTTCCTTTTTCAAACAGCAATCCCACACCGTCGCCGCCGGCAATACCGATATCCGCCTCCCGGGCCTCGCCCGGGCCATTGACAACGCAGCCCATGACTGCCACTGTGATGGGCTTTTCGCAGTTTTTCAGCGCGGCATCCACCTGGTTGACCAGGCTGATCAGATCGATCTGAGTCCGTCCGCAGGTGGGGCAGGAGATGATGTTCACGCCTTCCTTACGCAGCCCGGCAGCCTTCAGAATGTCCTTTGCGGCGTACACTTCTTCAACCGGATCATCGGTAAGACTGACCCGAATGGTATCGCCGATGCCGTCCAAGAGCAGCGCGCCGATACCCATGGCAGACTTCATCAAGCCCATCTTCACGGGCCCGGTCTCCGTCACGCCGATGTGCAGAGGATAGTCACACTGTTTCCGAAACAGCCGCGCCGCCTCCACCATGGTAGGTACCGTAGAAGACTTCATCGATACACAGGTGTCGTAAAAATCAAACTTTTCCAGCAACGCAATATGCGCGAAAGCACTTTCTACCAGCGCTTGGGCTGTAGGATGGCCGTACTTTTCCAGCAGCCTTTTATCCAGACTACCGCCATTGACACCGATGCGGATGGGGATTTTTCGATCCTTACACACCATCACAACGGCTTCCACCCGGTCTTCACCGCCGATGTTGCCGGGATTGATGCGGATCTTGGCGGCACCGCCTTCTGCAGCAGCAATGGCCAGCTTATAGTCAAAGTGGATGTCTGCTACCAGCGGCAGAGGGCTTTCGGAGCAGATCCGGGCAAAGCTTTCCGCTGCTTCCCGATTGGGCACTGCCAGCCGGGCGATCTGACAGCCTGCTGCGGCCAATTGCCGGATCTGGGCCAGGGAGCCCTCCACGTCCGTGGTCTTTGTATTCAGCATGGACTGGACCACCACCGGCGCACCGCCGCCGATGACCACATTCCCTACATGGATCTGTCTTGTCATGGTTATCTCCCTATCTCGTCGTAGGGGCGGTCATTGACCGCCCGCAATTACGGAACGCATCCCGTTAAAACAGTCCCCAAATATCTTTAAAGGTGATAAACGCCATCAGCGCCAACAACAGGATCATGCCTGCGCCGTGCAGATAAGCCTCATATTTGGGATTGATCTTCTTTTTGGTCACCGCTTCCACAGCCGTGGTGATCAGCAGTGCCACCACCCGGCCGCCATCCAGCGCCGGAATGGGCAGCAGATTCATCACCGCCAGATTGATGGCGATCAAAGCACCGAAATTCACCATGTTCAGCATAGCATCTGCCGTGCTGGCGGATTCCTCCGCCACTGTGGTCATTTGCTGCACGATCCCCACGGGGCCGGACAGATCCGACACCCCAGCCTGACCGTTGAACAGCATTCCAAGACTCAGTCGCACCATGCGTACGTAATCCATCGCGCTGTTCCAAACGGTGCGCAGCTTCAGCCCAAAGCTTGCGTCCTGAATGCCAAAGCTGAAACCGTAACGCAAGGACGTAGTGCCATCCTCATTGGGATACTCTGCTTTCTGCATAACAAAATCGTCCAGCAGAAGCTTTTCCTCTCCGCGCTGGATCAGTAAATCGTGCACCTCGCCGCCATGGATGTTCAGCAGCATGGAAACATCCGACTGGACATAGATCTTTTCTCCGTTGATTTCCAGAAAGCGATCTCCAACCTGCAGACCATCTTCTCCGGCTACCAGGCAATTATCTTCCATATAGGCAATTTCCGGCACGATAAACTGCTTAGCCGGCACATAAATAATGCCGAGAAGGATCAGACCGGATACGAAATTCAGCGCCGCACCGGCTACTAAAATGATCAGCCGCTTCCACCATTTGGCAGCACCGAAAGCACGGGGATTCTCGCTTTCCGCGTCCTCGCCCTCCATGGCACAGTAGCCGCCGAAAGGAATGCAGCGGATGGCATACAGGGTCTCGCCCCGCTGCCACTTCACGATGGCCGGGCCCATAAACACAGAAAACTCATTGACCTGCACACCGGACAGCTTTGCCGCTACAAAATGGCCCAGCTCATGGATAAATACCAACAGGCTGAACAGTAAAATTGCAAATACGATACTCATGCTTTTCCTCGCTTATCTTAGAAGTTTCTGACTGCCTGCCGTGCCAGAGCATCCGCCTCCAGAATTTGCTCCAGACTGGGGTCACGGATAAAGGGCACCTGCTGAACAGCCTCGGCCACCCGGGCGTAAATATCGTAGAAGCCGATCTCATCACGCAGGAACATGGCAACTGCTTCTTCGTTGGCGCCGTTCATAGCCGGGCATGCCGTGCCGCCCTCCTTGGCGCACTGCCTTGCCAGCGCCAGGCAGGGAAAGGCCTCCATATCCGGCTTGCAGAAGCTCAGACTGCCGCAGGTGGTCAGATCCAGGGGCTGTACGATGCATTCGCAGCGGGCAGGATAGGTCATTGCCAGCTGAATGGGCAGACGCATGTCCGGTGCGCCTAGCTGGGCCATTACCGCACCGTCTGTAAATTCCACCAAACTGTGCACGATGCTCTGCTGGTGGATCACCACATCCACCTGCTCCAGCGGCAAGTCATACAGCCGCATGGCCTCAATCACTTCCAGGCCCTTATTCATCAAGGTCGCGCAGTCTACGGTGATCTTAGGACCCATTTTCCAGTTAGGATGCTTCAAGGCATCCGCCTTTGTCACCCTACTGAGGGCCTGCCGGTCCATACCGAAGAAAGGCCCACCGGAGCAGGTCAGGATCAGCTTTTTGATCTCAGATCTGTCCTTGCAGCCCATCAGACACTGAAAAATGGCAGAATGCTCCGAATCCACCGGGATGATCTCTGCCCCGTAAGCCTTGGCCTGGGCCATCACCAGCTCACCGGCACAGACCAGTGTCTCCTTGTTGGCAAGACCGATGCGTTTCTTTGCCCGGATCGCGGCCAGGGTGGGTTTTAAGCCCAGCATGCCGACTACGGCTGTGATCACGCAGTCCGCCTGCTCCATGGTAGCTGCCCGGATCAGGCCTTCCTCGCCCCAGGCGATCTCCAGTTTAGGGTCGCCTACAGCCTCCCGAAGGGCTTCTGCGGCCCCCTGGGTGGCCATGACAGCCAGTGCGGGGTGAAATTCCCGGCACTGCTGGGCCATCCGCTCCACACTGGTTCCCGCCGTCAAGGCTGCAACGGGAATATGAAGATGTTTGATAATATCCAGGCTCTGCCGGCCGATAGAACCGGTAGAGCCCAGAATGCTGACACATGTAACCATTGTTTTATACCACCACAGGAAGCAGTTCGATCAGCGCCTCTGCCATAGGCGCTACCAGGATCATAGAATCAAACCGGTCCAGAATTCCACCGTGACCGGGGATCAAATTGCCGTAATCCTTAATACCGGTCTGCCGTTTGATGGCAGAGAAGCAAAGATCGCCGATCACCGCCGCCACAGCACCGGCTACACCGTAGACGAGCGCGTAGATGTAATTGACCTGCCGGGCGCAGAACAGCTGCACCACAACTCCGTAGATCAGCATTCCCAAAACGGAGACCAGCACACCGCCGACTACGCCTTCAACGGTCTTCTTAGGACTGATCACAGGAGCCAGCTTATGTCTTCCGAAGAAGGTTCCGGCAAAGTAAGCACCGCTGTCCGGCAAAAATGCCAGGATCAAGGGGATCATGATCCAGTAATTGCCCATGCGCTGGATCTGTATACGCACCAGCGCAGACATAAGATAAGGGATCAGCAAGCCTGCAAGCAGACAAAGCGACAGGGCTTCCAGCCGGATCTTTACATGGTCGACCATCATCTCCGTAAACAGAGCGATCACAAACACCAAAAGGCCCAGCATGCCCCAGGCATAGGGCATCTCAAAGTAGCACCAGATGGGTATCAGCATGGCAGCCAGGGCCGTATAGATCAGCAGACGGGAATGATGCACCAGTCCGGTGCCCCGCAGCAGCTCAAAGGAAGCAATGCCGCAAAACAGGGCAATCAGGATGGCAAATACAATACTCGGCAGTGCATAGATCACGATCAAAAAGATCGGAAGCAGCACTGCTGCGGAAATCAAACGGGTTTTCATGAATCAAGCGCCTCCAAACCGGCGGTTGCGCCGGTGATATTCTTCAATGGCCTGGTCCAGCTCCGCAGGGCCAAAATCGGGCCACAATACATTCATAAACACAAGCTCCGCGTAGGCACACTGCCACAGCAGAAAATTGCTGATCCGTTGCTCTCCGGAGGGCCGGATGATCAGCTCCGGATCGGGCACGCCTGCAGAAAACAGATAATTCTCAAAGAGTTGCTCGCTCATATCCTCCGCTGACCGCCGTCCGGCTGCCACATCCGCAGCAAACCTTCTGGCCGCCTGGGTGATCTCCTGCCGTCCGCCATAGTTGAAGCAGAAGTTGACCTGCACATCGTAATCTTTGGACTGGCTCTGGGCATCCCGGCACATAGCCTGCAACTTGGGATCCAGGGCACTCAGATCGCCGAAAAAGCAGATCTTTACCCGGTTTTTCTCCATGTCCCGCAGGCCCTCTTCCAGATATTTTTTCATCAAGCGCATGATCCCGGAGATCTCCTCCTGGGAGCGCTTCCAGTTTTCCGTGGAAAAGGCATACACTGTCAGATACTTGACACCCAGCTTGCTGCAATGGGTGGCGATCCGGCGAAATGCCTCTGCACCGGCTGCGTGGCCGGCTGTGCGGGGCAGACCCCGCTGTTTGGCCCAGCGTCCGTTGCCATCCATGATGATGGCGATATGCTCCGGTGCCGGGCGGGTATGATCGTTGGGAAGTGCCAAAAGGCACACCTCATTTCCTAATTATCGTAATTATGACAGCGCATTGGGGGCGCTGCCGCCCCCAATGCTGTTGCGGCCATTAGATGGCCATCAGTTCCTTTTCCTTGGCAGCCAGGGCCTCGTCTGCCTTCTTGATATACTTATCCAGCATATCCTGCAGATCCTTCTCGGCCTTCTTCTGCTCGTCCTCGGTGATCTCGCTGTTCTTCTTCAGTTTCTTAATATGATCCATGCCATCCCGGCGGATGTTGCGCATGGCTACCTTAGCCTCTTCAGAGTACTTCTTGACCTGCTTAGCCAACTCCTTACGGC
>JAZUQE010000058.1:0-3277 GCA_045605575.1 Faecousia sp.
GTACAAGTATTATATCATACTTGTCTAATAAATGGGGTGCAGTTCAGCCAGGATCAACACACTAAAAAGAATGTATCGCAGGGCTTTCATAGGAGACCTCCTGAAATATGTCGCGGCTGTGCAGACCTTGCACAGCCGCGGATCGGTTACTTACTGGGTTTGAAGCTGTCCTTCAGACTGACGGAGCGGTTGAATACCGGGTGGTCAGGAGCAAAGTCCTTGCTGTCGGGGCAGAAATAGCCCAGACGCATGAACTGGAAGGATTGTCCTGCCTTGGCATCCTTCAAGCTGGCCTCCACCTTGCAGCCTGTGAGGACCTCCAGCGACTGGGGATTCAGGCAGCTCAGGAAATCCTTGCCCGCAGCATCGGGATCGGGATCGTCAAAGAGGTTCGCATACTGCCGGACCTCCGCGTCCACACATGTCTTGGCATCCACCCAGTGGATGGTCGCACCCTTGATCTTGCGTCCATCAGCAGGATCACCGCCCTTAGAGTTCGGATCGTAGGTTGCCAGGACTTCTACCACATTGCCGGCTTCATCCTTCACGCAGCCGGTGCACTGGATCACATAGGCACCCTTCAGACGGCATTCGGGACCATCGGGGTACAGGCGCTTATATTTGGGGATGGGCTCGGCAAGGAAATCGTCTGCTTCGATCCAAAGATCCCGGGAGAAGGTCACTTCACGGGTGCCGGCTTCGGGGTCATTGGGGTTATTCTCCACCTGGAAGGTTTCGGACTGACCCTCGGGATAGTTGGTGATCGTCAGCTTCAGAGGCTTCAGAACAGCCATGACACGCTTGGCGGTCTCGTTGAGATCCTCCCGCAGGCAGTGCTCCAGGAAGGCGTACTCGATAGTATTGGGGCTCTTTGCCACGCCTACCCTATCACAGAAATTGCGGATGGATGTGGGGGTATAGCCGCGGCGGCGCAGTCCGCAGAGGGTGGGCATACGGGGATCGTCCCAGCCGGAGACATAGCCGTTTTCCACCAAGGCGCGGAGCTTGCGCTTGCTCAGCACGGTATGGTCGATGCCAAGGCGCGCAAACTCGATCTGCCGGGGACGGTGGGGCACAGAGACGTTTTCTACCACCCAGTTATACAGGGGACGGTGGTTTTCAAACTCCAGAGAGCACAGAGAGTGGGTAATGCCCTCCAGGGCATCCTGGATGGGATGGGCAAAGTCATACATGGGGTAGATGCACCACTTATCGCCCTGGCGGTGATGGTGCATATGGCGGATGCGGTAAATGACCGGGTCGCGCATGTTGAAGTTACCGGAGGCCAGATCGATCTTGGCCCGCAGCGTATATTTGTTATCTTCAAACTCACCGGCACGCATCCGGGCGAACAGGTCCAGACTCTCCTCGATGGGGCGGTCACGCCAGGGAGAAACGGCAGGGGTATTGAGATCTCCGCGCATTTCCTTAGCCTGCTCGGGCGTCAGCTCACAGACGTAGGCCAGACCCTTTTTGATCAGCTCTACGGCATATTCATAGTCTTTCTCAAAATAGTCGGAGCCGTAGTAGAAACGGTCGCCCCAGTCAAAGCCCAGCCAGTGGATATCCTCCTTGATGGCCTCCACGAACTCCACGTCCTCTTTGGTGGGGTTGGTATCGTCCATTCGCAGGTTGCATAAGCCGCCGAATTTTTCAGCGGTGCCAAAGTCAATGATCAATGCCTTGCAGTGTCCGATGTGCAGATAACCGTTGGGCTCCGGCGGAAAACGGGTGTGCACGGTGGCACCGGCATAACGGCCACCCTCGGCAATATCCTCTTCAATAAAGGCATGAATAAAGTTTTTGCTTTCAGTCAGTTCAGCCATTGTGGTTGTCCCTCTCTTTTAGGTATCAATTACCGATACATTATAACCCATTGCAAGCAGTTTTGCAACCAAAAATCCGGCAGTTGTGCGAGTTTTGCCGGTAGCTTTCAGTTATTTTATGAAAAATCCGAAAACATTTTCAGAAAAATGAGAAATTGTGGTTGTCAATTCGGCTGTCTTATTATAAAATAGGGAAAGATACAAAAGGGAGGAATCGAATTTGAGCCAGATCAAGTATAAGCGCATCCTGCTGAAGGTCAGCGGTGAGGCGCTGGGAGAAAAGACTGCCCAGGGCGATGGCTTCGGCCTGGATTTTCAGAAGATCGATGAAGTTTGCTCCGCCATCAAGGAATGTGTGGCTATGGGTGTCCAGGTCGGCCTGGTCATCGGCGGCGGCAATTTCTGGCGGGGTGTCAAGAACGGCAGCGGCAAGATGCAGCGCTCCCATGCGGACTCCATGGGTATGCTGGCTACAGTTATGAATGCCATTGCCGTGGCAGATGTACTGGAGCAGCACGGTATGGATGCCCGGGTACTTACGGCTGTGGAGATCAACAAGTTTGCCGAATACTTTACGCGCGACCTGGCCAACCGCTATCTGAACGAGGGTAAGGTCGTTCTCTTTGCTGCCGGTACCGGTAACCCCTACTTCTCTACAGATACCGGTGCAGTCCTGCGCGGTGTAGAAATCGAGGCGGACGCAGTTTTGATGGCCAAGAATATCGACGCGATCTACTCTGCAGATCCCAAAAAAGACCCGAACGCAAAGCGTTACACCCGTTTGACCTATGCCCAGGTTCTGGAAGAGGGGCTGAAAGCCACCGATGTGACCGCTATGGCCCTGGCAATGGACAACGATATGCCTATGGTCTGCTTCGGCCTGGCAGAAGAAAACAGCATCGTCCGCGTGGTACGCGGTGAAGAAATCGGCACCACTGTGAAAAATAGTTTTGAGGAGGAATAAGCAATGAGCGTGGATTTCAAGGAATTTGAAAGAAGAATGGGCAAGGCCCTGGACCATCTGGCTGAGGAATTTGGAGCGGTGCGCGCAGGGCGTGCCAACGCTAAGGTTCTGGATCGTATCAGCGTAGAATATTATGGCAGTGAGACCCCCCTAAACGGTGTGGCGACCATCTCTTCTCCCGATGCCCGTACCTTGGTGATCTCCCCCTGGGATACCAAGCTGCTGAAGGATATTGCAAAGGCGATCCAGATGTCCGATCTGGGTATCAATCCCCAGAATGACGGCCGTGTGATCCGTCTGGTATTCCCCCAGCTGACCGAGGAGCGCCGTAAGGAGTTGGCTAAGCAGGTCAAGAAGTACACTGAAGAGGCTAAGGTAGCCATGCGCAACATCCGCCGGGATGGCATGGAACATATTAAGAAACTGAAGAAGAACAGCGAGATCACCGAGGACGAGCAGAAGAAGGCCGAGAAGGATCTGCAGGATA